>NZ_JBHVFE010000041.1:25123-33826 GCF_042801945.1 Kitasatospora sp. NPDC057542 | reverse complement strand
GGCCTGCGGGCCGTGCCGGCGGGTGTGACCGTGGGCGGGCCGGCTCCCCGTTTTTTCCGCTGCTTCCTCTGCCCCGGGGTGTCCTCCTGCGCCGGCGCCTGCCCCTCTGCGGCCGCGGGGCCCTTCCCGGGCCCCTCTTTCCGCTCCCCCCGGCGCCCGCCGCGGCGCCCCCTTTTCGGCTCCTGCGCGCGGCCTGCCGTGACAGCCGGCTCCCTGCGGGTGCGGGGGGTGCGGGGGCGTGTTGCGCGGGTGTTGCGTCGACGCCCTTCCCGCCCCGAGGGCCGGGGCCTGCCGGGAGAACACCGGTGAGCACGGTCTCCCGGCCCGGGCGCGCCGCAGTCTCCCGGCCCGGGCCGGGCCGGGAGACTGCGGCGCGCACAGCGTGCGGGACGCGTGGCGGGCGCCGGCCGCCTCCAGGGCGGTCAACGGCCTCGCGGACGCCGCGGCAACACTCGCGATCCGCTTCACCCCCGGCCCGGACACCGGGAGGTGGAGCGATCGGCCCTGGTAGCGTCGTGCACGCGAAGTCGCGCACACCGCGCGGTCTTTGACCATCAGGCGGACGGGGGTCGAGTGTTGGGAAGGGGTGGTGGGTGTGGGACGGGCACGCGTGGCGGCGCGGGTGATCGTGCACCCTGGTGTGGAGGACGTGAGCGTCCAGCAGGTGCTGGAGGCGCTCGCTGATCCGGCCCGCAGGACGGTGGTGCGCACGCTCGCGCACTCGGGAGCCGATCTCAGCTGCGGTTCCTTCGACCTGCCGGTCGGGCGTTCGACCTCCAGCCACCACTTCAGCGTGCTGCGCGAGGCGGGACTGCTGCGCCAGTACTACGTGGGCACCACCAAGATGAACGCGCTGCGCAGCGAGGAGCTGGAGCACAGGTTCCCGGGCCTGCTGGCGGCGGTGGTGGCCGCCGCCGACGCGGAGGCCGGGCAGGTGCGGGGGCGGTGAGGGCCGGTCAGTCGCCGACGCTCACGACGATCTTGCCGGCCTGGGTGCCGGCTTCGAGGTAGCGGTGGGCCTCGGCGACGGTGTCGAGGCCCTCGAAGACGCGGTCGATGACGGGGGTGAACGAGCCGTCGGCCAGGCCCGCGGTGACGAACGCGTGGGCGCGGCGCAGGCGTTCGTCGTCGCGGGTCACCTCGTGCATGCTGTAGAAGCGGCTGGTGACGGGGGCGAAGGTGTCCTGGCCGGGCATCGGAGTGTCGCGTGGGTCGAGGCGGCCGTAGAGGATCACGCGTCCGCCGGGGGCGACGGCGCGGACGAGGGTGAGGACACCGGGTCCGGCGACGGGGTCGAAGACGGTGCGCACGCCGCGTCCGGAGGTTGCGGCGTCCACGCGGGCGAGGAGGTCGTCCTCGCCGGTGACGAGGACCTCGGCGGCGCCGGCGTCCAGCAGGTGCCGGGCCTTGGCGCGGGTGCGGGTGGTGGCGATGGGGTGGGCGCCCAGGCGGCGGGCGGTACGGATGGCGGCGAGGCCGACGCCGGAGGCGGCGGCGGTGATCAGCACGTGGTCGCCGGGGCGCAGGTGGCCGTCCTCGGCGAGGGCGCCGTAGGCGGTGAGGTAGGGCATCCACACGGCGGCGCCCTGGGCGGGGGTGAGAGCGGCGGGGTGGGCGACGGCGGCGCGGGCCGGGACCAGCACGTGGGTGCCGTAGACGCCGTAGTCGTTCTGGGAGAACGCGGGAACGGTGTCGACGCGGTCGCCGGGCGCGAAGCCGGTGACGCCCTCGCCGACGGCCTCCACGGTGCCCGAGGCCTCGTAGCCGAGGGTGGCGGGCAGGCACGGCTGTTCCAGGTAGGTGCCGGCGCGGAAGAGGGCCTCGGCACGGTTGAGGCCGATCGCGGCCACGCGCAGGCGCAGTTCACCGGGCCCGGGCTCGGGCAGGTCGCGCTCGCGCACGGCCAGTACCTCCGGCCCCCCGGTGGTCTCGAAGACGACGCTCCTGGGCATGACGGGCCCCTCCCCCTCGTGCGTACGGCCGGCAGCGCGCGGACCGCGGACTGCGGTGTGCGGACTGCGGTGTGCGGATCGGCCCTCAGCCAACCCCGGGCGCACCCCGCCTGTCAAACTTCGACAACCGTCGGAACAGTGGTCTCCGTGCCGTGGTTGCAACGGAGTTGACCTTCCGTCAGTGCCGGTGGCGGTGGGCCCGGCAGGAACGGGGCGTAGGCTTGCCGTCCATGATCGACAGTGAGGACCGGGACCAGGGGTGGGAGGGCACGCGCCGGTGGGTCGAGGGGCACCTGCCCGCCGGTGAGCGCATCGCCGAGGTGAGCGCGCTGCGGGGCGGATGGACCTCGCGGATGCGCCGCCTGGACGTGCGGCGCCCCGGCCGCGCGGGCTCGTACGCGCTGGTGCTGCGCTCCTTCGTCAAGCCGTTCTACCGCCGCCACGCGCCGGGGCTGCTGGCCCGCGAGGCGGCCGTGCTGCGCCTGCTGGAGACCAGTGGCATCCCGGCGGCGCGGCTCGTCGCCGTGGACGCGGCGGGGGCGGTGTGCGAGCATCCGTCGCTGGTGATGACGCACCTGCCCGGCGGGGTGCGCCTGGCCGAGGACGGCGACACGGCACGGCGCGCCGATCTGCTGGCCGCGCAGCTGGCCGCCGTGCACGCGCTGGCGGTCGGTGAGCAGGACCGGCCGCGCGCCTGGCAGGCGTGGACGGCCCCCGGCCGGGTGGCCGTGCCCGACGGCACCGCCCGTAGCGGGCTGTGGGAGCGGGCGGTGGGGGTGATCGGCGGTGCGGTGCCCGCGCACCGGCCGTGCTTCCTGCACCGCGACTTCCACCCCGGCAACGTGCTGTTCACCGGCGCGGGCGCCGGGCTCGCCGTCGCCGGGGTGGTCGACTGGGTGGAGACCTCCTGGGGCCCGGCCGACCTGGACGTCGCCCACTGCTCCACCGCGCTGGCCCTGCTGCACGGCCCCGGGGCGGGCCTGGACTTCGCCGACCGCTACCTGGCCGCCGGCGGGCGCGAGCTCGCCGAGGGCCGCGCGCACCTGTACTGGCGGCTGCTGGACGCCCTCGCCTTCGCCCCCGACGCGCAGAAGGTCGCCGAGCCCTGGCGCGAACTGGGCCGCACCGACCTGACGCCCGCCGTGCTGACCGGGCGCCTGGAGGACTACCTGCAGGCCCTGTTCGACCGCTACGCCTGACCGCCCCGCAGCCGCGGCCACGCCCGCCTCCTCCCGTCCGCCTCCTTCCCCTTCCTCCCTCCCCTTCCTCCTTCCCCTCGACCGTCCCGCCCCGCTGCGCCCGGCCCGGCCCCGGGTGCGGTGAGGACCCGCACCCGCCCCGCCCCGCCCCACCGTGCGGGGCGTGGCCGGGTGCGTTCCTCGTGGGGCCGGCGGGGGGGGTTGGCGGGTGGTCAGGGGGTCGGGGCGGGTCGGGTGTCGTGCCGGTGCGGCTGTTCCTGGGGCTGTTCGGGGTGCAGGCGGCGGCGCAGGAGGACGGCGGCGAGGGCTGCTGCGGCGAGGGCGGCGCCGGCCAGGGGCAGGTGGCGGGGGCCGGCGGTGGTGACGACGGCTCCCCCGAGGGTGGTGCCGAGGGTGATGCCGAGGTTGGAGAAGGAGACGACGAGGCTGTTGCCGAACTCGGGGGCGTCGGTGGCGTCGCGGGCGAGCCGGCTCTGGGCGACGGCCAGGCCGCCGGAGTGGACGGCGCCCCACAGGAGGACGGTGGCGAGCACGGGGGCGCGGTGGGGGCCGGCGGCGTCGAGGAGGAGGTAGAGGGCGAGGCAGAGGAGCGGGTAGGCGGTGACGGTGCGTATCGGGCTGCGTTCCAGGAGGCGGCCGAAGGCGAGGTTGCCGGCGGTCATGACGACGCCGAAGGCCATCAGGGCGGGGCCGGTGAGGGACAGGTGTCGAGCATCGCGCCCGGCAACGGCGTGGTGACCTTCAAGATCAGCATCGGCTGGAACAGTCCGCTGCCGATGCGCACCGACGTCCTGGTCTTCAACTGACCCTGCCGCCAAGGCCGGTGGCCGCACCCGCGCGGCGGTGGCCGGCACACCGCACCCCGGGGCGCCCGCAAAGTCCTGCGCGGGCGCCACGGGGTGAACGCCTTCCCGGGCCCGCTCCCGCCCGCAGGGCCGTGCCCGGCACGCCCGAACGCGACACCCGCACCCGCACCCGCACCCGCACCCGCACCGAAGACGACCGGCCGGATGGCCGGGTGGCCGGGTGGCCGGGTGGCCGGGTGGCCGGGTGGCCGGGTGGCCGGGTGGCCGGCCGACGGGACGGGCGGGCGGGCGACGGGCGGGCCGCGCGGGCGGGCGACGGGCGGGCCGCGGGACGGGATTCGCACCCGACCGCCCGGCCCTCGATGAGGTCCGGCGCCGTCGGCGCCCCCACCCCCGCGCAGGTGCCGGGCATGATCCGCTCCACTCGCCGCCGTCCGCGCCGCGGCCGGTCCTGGCCGCCCGCCCCGTCACAGGCGTCCCGGGCCTGCGGATGCGCGATCAGGGCGGCGGGGATGCCCCGGTCGCCGGCCCCGGTGTCCAGCCGAAAGCACGTGACGCCGGCCCGCCGGCAGCCGTGCGCCGGAGCCGCTCGGACCGGGGCCGCCGGCCGGGGCGCCCCGCCCGCGCCCGTGCGCCCCCCTTGTCCGCCGGGGGTCAGGCCGGGGGGGTCAGGCCCGGCCCGGGGCGGGAGTGCGCACGACGGCGTCCAGGGCCGGGGCGATGACGGCGAAGCAGTTCTCCGTCAGCGCGGCGACGTCCACCCCCTCACCACCGCCGTCCACCTCGCCACCGCCGTCGGCGGCGCTCCAGCGCTGGAGCACCGTGTGGAAGGCCGCCAGCGCCATGTCCGCGGCCAGCCGCGGGTACAGCTCGCGCCCGGCGTCCAGGCCCAGGCGCACGGCGAGCTGCGCGGCGAGTTCGTCGCGCCACTGCGCCTGGCGTTCCAGGAAGCGGGCGAGCAGGGCGGGCGTGGAGAGGATCAGCCGCACCACGCTGCGGGCGCGCTCCTCGTGGCCGGCGCAGTCCTGCACGCAGCGCCACACCGCGCACCGCAGCGCCACCGAGGGCGCCTCCGCCACCGGACGGCGGGCCAGCTCCTCGCGCATGGCGGCGCCGAGGGCGGCCAGGAACTGGACGACCACGTCCTCCTTGGACGCGAAGTAGCGGAAGAACGTCCGCTTGGACACGCCCGCGGCGGTGGCGATCTCGTCGACCGTGACGGCGTCGAACCCGCCGTGCGCCAGCAGGTCCAGCGCCGCCCGCGTCAGTTCGTCGGCAACGAGCTGGCGTTTGCGCTGGGCCAGGGTGGCGGCGGGTCGGGACGTCACCGGCCCATCCTAGCCCCCACGCCACACTCGGCATCAAACGACAGTCTTGACACTTGGTGACATACGCGGCAGCGTGAGCCGTATGATCCGAAGCAACCCGAGCCCCGCCGGCGCCGCGGACCCGAGCGGGCGGGTGTTCGTCGTCACCGGCGCCGGCAGCGGCCTGGGCCTGGCCACCACCACCGCCCTCGCCCGCCGCGGCGCCCACGTCGTCCTCGCCGTGCGCGACGAGGCCAAAGGCCACCGCGCCGCCGCCCTGGTGACGGCCGAACAGCCCGACGCCCTGCTGGAGGTACGCCGCCTGGACCTCGCCGACCCGCACTCCGTGCACGCCTTCGCCACACGCCTGCGCACCGACGGCCCGCACCCCGACGTCCTGGTCAACAACGCCGGCGTCATGGCACCCCCACGCACCCTCACCCCCCACGGCCACGAACTCCAGTTCGCCGTCAACCACCTCGGCCACTTCGCCCTCACCGCCCACCTCATCGACCTGCTCGCCCAGGGCCGCGACCCGCGCGTGGTCACCGTCACCTCCGCCAACCACCGCCGCGCCCGCATCGACTTCGACGACCTCACCGGCGAACACGCCTACTCCCCCATGGGCCACTACAACCAGTCCAAACTCGCCAACGCCGTCTTCGCCCTCGAACTCCACCGCCGCCTGAACGCCGCCCACAGCCCCGTGCGCAGCGTGCTCGCCCACCCCGGCTACGCCGCCACCGGCCTGCCCCGCGCCGGCGCGGTCGGCGGGGTGCGGCTGCTGTTCGGGCACCTGCTGCGCCCGCTCGCGCAGTCACCCGCACGCGGGGCGCTGGCGCAGCTGCACGCGGCGACCGCGCCGAACGTGCGGGGCGGGGAGCTGTACGGGCCGGGCGGGATGGGCGAACTGCGCGGGGCGCCGGTGCGGACCTCGCCTGCGCCGCGGGCGCAGGACGAGGCGGTGGGGCGGCGGCTGTGGGAGGTGTCGCAGGAACTGACCGGGGTGCCCTTCACCGTGCCCGGGGCCGGCGGCGCCTGACCGCGCTGCGGACCGGGCCGCAAGGGGTGAGGGAGCGTCACCGCCCACCACGGCCGCGACCGTACGCGTGCTGTCCGCCCTACGCGGGCGAGGGCAGGGACAGGGACGGGGAGGGGCGGGAGCGGGGCGCGGGCGGGAGCGGGGCGTGGGCGGGGAACCCGGGGGCGGGAGCGGGGCGTGGGCGGGGAACCCGGGGGCGGGAGCGGGGCGTGGGCGGGGAACCCGGGGGCGCTGCGGCAGAGCGCTCTGCTACGACAGCGGGCACGAACGACGACAGCGGCACGCCCGCACCCACGGGCACGCAAGCCCTCGTGACGGCACGGCCGGTCCGGCACCCGCTCACCGTGGCACCGGCCCGGCGCATCACCACCGCGCCCGGCCCAGACAGCCCGACGGGCCCGGGTACGGGCGGGGCTGTCCGGCGCCGGCGGACACCGCCGGCGCCCGCCGTTTCCTCGACGTGTGCGCGCACAGCGGCGACCCGGGCCCGTACGGCGCCCGCGAGATCCGCCTGCACGGCAACGCACTCGCCCTCGGCGGCGCCGGCTTCCCCGGACCCGCCGACGACGAGAACGCCGTCACCGTCGGCGACGGCCTGGTCCCCGCCGCCCGCGGCCACGGCCACGCCACCGAGGCCCTGCCCGCCCTGCCCGCCCGCGCCTGCAGCACCGGCACCCGCCTCGTACGCGGCGACACCGGCCTGCACAACACCGCCTCCCGGCACGTCACGACCGCCCGCGCAATGCTCCAGGTCGCCGACGACGGGCGCCCCGCCCACGACGGGACCACCCGGCACCACTGCCCCACCCCGTCCACCGGCCCGCAAGCCCCGGCCGGGTCCTGAAGGAGGGCGGCCGCGGCCTGCGAGGCGTCACCCTCCGCCCCCCGGCCCGCCGTTCTCCACCACCCCGTCCACGCCCACCCCACCGGCCGAGGCACCCCCGCCCCGGCCACCCGCCACACCCCGCCCGCCGTCCCGGCACCCGCCACGCCCCCACGCCCGCCGCGGCCCTGCCCCGCTCCCGAAGTCCGCTCCGGGCCCCGCCCCCGGAGTGTCCGGTTCGGCGGCTGCCCCGCGGCGGGGGTGGGGGCGGGCAGTAGGATCGGCGGCGTTGCATCCCGTACACCGCTGGTAGGAGGCTTTTCATGGCTCAGGTCACGCTGAAGGGGAACCCGGTGCAGGTCGGTGGCACGCTGCCGGCCGCCGGCAGCCAGGCACCGGCGTTCACACTGGTCGGCGAGGGGCTCGCCGACGTGTCGCTGAAGGACTTCGCGGGCAAGCGCAAGGTCCTGAACATCTTCCCCAGCATCGACACCCCGACCTGCGCGACCTCGGTGCGCACCTTCAACACCAAGGCCGCTTCGCTGGACAACACCGTGGTGCTGTGCGTGTCGGCCGACCTGCCGTTCGCCCAGGCCCGGTTCTGCGGCTCCGAGGGCCTGGAGAACGTCAAGACCCTGTCCACCCTGCGCGGGCGGGACTTCCACGACGTGTACGGCGTGGCGATCGCCGACGGCCCGCTGGCCGGCCTGACCGCCCGCGCGGTCGTCGTCCTGGACGAGAACGACACCGTCCTGCACACCGAGCTGGTCGCGGAGATCGCCGACGAGCCGAACTACGAGGCCGCGCTCGCCGCCCTCAACTGACCTGATCGGCACCCGACTTCCCGGTGCCACCCTTGTGTTTGCCCTGCGGCGGCCCGCCCCCGCGTCCTCCCCGACCCGCCCCCTGAAGGCGGGGACGGGAAGCGCGGCGGCGGGCCGCCGCACACCCACCCCCACCCACCCGCCTGCCGCCTCCCCGTCTGCCTGCCTTCCCTGCCTTCCCTGCTATCGCGAACGGACCCGGCCCAAAGAGCCACCACCGGCCACCCCCACCCCCGTGACCCACACCGCACCCGCCACCCCACCACCGGCACCGCACCGAACCGCGCCGCGAACGGCGCCGTGGCGGCGCCGCGCGGCCGCGGGTCGGCCTGCGCGAGGCCACCGGCACCGGCCTGCCCCGTTCCGGAAAAAGCCGACAGGCCCCCGGATGCAGCGAACAACCACCGCGACCCGCAACCACCACGACAACCGGCCGGCGTCCGAACGCCACCAGACCACCGCGCGCACCGACAGGAACAGCTCGTAGGCGAGCCGCTCACGACGGGCGGTGGCGGCCACCTCGACGAACCGCTCGCACAGGACGGGTAGCCGCAGGTCCCGGCAGAGCTCGTCGATCACGACATCCTCCGGTTCGCCTGGCAGCGGCATCCCCGTGGCCGCACGAAACCCGACAAGAGCACGGAGACACACAGCACCCGAAAGACCGGCACAAGCCCCCACCGGGACCGGCACCAGGCCCGCCCCGCACCGACGCGACAGCCCGGACCCCGAACCCCGCACCGGCGGGAC
>NZ_JBHVFE010000041.1:0-25024 GCF_042801945.1 Kitasatospora sp. NPDC057542 | reverse complement strand
AGACCCGGCCCCGGGAACGGCGGGACGGTGGGACGGCCCGGACCCCGAACCCCGCACCGGCGGGACGACCCGGCCCCGGGAACGGCGGGACGGTGGGACGGCCCGGCCCCCGAACCCCGCACCGGCGGGACGACCCGGCCCCGGGAACGGCGGGACGGTGGAAGGGCCCGGACCCCGGTCCCTGCCGCGTACCCCGGCAGGCGGTGCCACAGCCCCCGGGGGGGCAGGACGCAGGTGCGCCCCCTCGGCGTGCCCGGCACGGGGACAGGCACGCCGAGGGGGCGCGAAGGGACCTGCGGACCGCGGCCCGGACCCGGAGGACGGACCCGGGCCCGGAGGACGGACCGGACGGACCGGGCGGACCGGACCCGGAGGACGGACCGGATCCGGTGGACCGGCCGGGCGGGCCGGGGTGGCCGGGGGTGGCGCTCAGGTGATGGAAGCGCCGGAGTCGATGCTGATGACCTGGCCGGTCATGCAGTCCTGGTCGAGGAACAGGGTGATCGAGCGAGCGACCTCCCGCGGGGTGACGAACCGCGGCACCGGGACCTTCTCCCGCATGCCCGCCACCACGTGCTCGGGCAGCGTGTCCGTCATACCGGTGATCATGAAACCGGGCGACAGGGCGTTGACGGTCACCCCCCGCCGGCCGCACTCCGCCGCGAGGGTGCGGGTCAGTCCGATCAGGCCCGCCTTCGACGCGGAGTAGGCGGTCTGCCCGGCAGTGGCGATCAGCGCCGACGGCGAGACGATGTTCACCACCCGCCCCCAGCGCGCCCGCAGCATCGCCGGCACGCACGCCCGCGCGGTGTGGAAGGAACCCACCAGGTTGGTGTCGATCACCTGCCGCCACTCGGCGGGGTTCTGCATCGCCATCAGCGCGTCCTTGCGGATCGCCCCGTTGTTGACGAGCACGTCCACCGGCCCCAGCGCGGCCTTGATCTGCTCGTACATCACCCCGACCGCGTCCCAGTCGGCGACCGAACCGGTCACCAGCACATGCTCGTTGACCAGCTGCGCGGCGACCTTCTCCGCGCCCTCACGGGAACTGTTGTAGTGCACCGCGACCCGGCAGCCCGCCGCGTCCAGCGCCAGCGCCAGCTCACTGCCCAGCCCCCCGGAGGCACCGGTGACCAGCGCCACCGGAGACTGCGGACGGGTACCGAAGGCGTCCTTGCCGCTCACCGCGCCACCCCTCCCCACGTCAGCAGGACCGAACCCCACGTCATACCCGCACCGAACCCGGCCAGCAGCACCGTGTCGCCGTCCTTGATCCGCCCGCTGTCCAGTGCCTCCGCCAACGCGATCGGGATCGACCCCGACGCCGTGTTGCCGTAGCGCTCCAGGTTCGTCACCAGCCGGTCGGCAGGGATACCCGTATGCGAGAGCACCGAGTTGATGATCCGGATGTTCGCCTGATGCGGCACCACATGGTCCACCTCCGCCGGCGTGATCTTCGCCTGCTCCAGCGTCTCGCGGATCGTACGCACCGTGTAACGCACCGCGTTCAGGTAGATCTCGTTGCCGTTGATCTGCGCGTAGTGCAGGCCCTTGGCGACCGTCTCGGCGGTGGTCGGCATGCGCGAGCCGCCCGCCAGGACCTTCAGACTGTTCTTGCACGAGCCGTCCGCACCCAGGTTCCACGCCCTCACACGGTTCACCGCACCCGGCTGCAGGACCACCGCACCCGCACCGTCACCCACCAGGATCGACAGGTCCCGGTCGGCGGGGTTCGCGGTCAGCGTGTGCGTGTCCGAGCCGATCACCAGGATCGGACGCGGATCCATGTGCAGCAGACCCGCCGCCGTCACCAGCGCATACACGAACCCCGCACACTCGGAGTTCACGTCGTGCGCACTGCCGGCGATCTTCAGCTCGTCGTGGACGAACGCCGACGTCGCCGGCGAGGGCTGTTCCGGAGTGGCCGTCGCCACGATCAGGTGCGCGATGTCCGCACCCGAAAGGCCCGCGCGTTCCAGGGCCCGGCGCCCGGCCTCCACGGCCATCGACGCCGTGGTCTGCCCCTCACCCACCGCCCTGCGCTCACGGATCCCGCACCGCGAGACGATCCAGTGCTCGTCCACACCGAACCGCTGCGCGAGCTCGGCACTGGTCACCACACGTTCGGGCACCGACATGCCCCAGCCGGTGACGTCGAAACCGCTCACCACCCGACCCCTCTCTCCCCTGGTGGCCGGGGTCTCAGTTACCGGCAGCCGGCACGAGCGCCAGGATCCGCTCGTGGACCACACGCAACGTCGTGGTGTCGTCGATGTCCGCGAACAGCGACTCGTCCGCCGGAATGTGCGGGTACTGGTTCTGGAAGCCGTACAGCCACTCCATCAGGTCCAACGAGTCCACGTCCGCGATGTGCTGCAACGCGGCGTCCGCGTCGATCTCCTGAGCACCGGAAACCGCCTGAAGCTGCTGGGCCAGGTCCTCGATCGTGGGGATCTGAGACATCAGTGATCGTTCCTCTCCACGCCCACCTCTCAAGTGGGCGCCATCAACGCGTCGAAAGAACAGGTCAGGAAGACACCCCCGGAACCCCGCCCCACACCCCGACCACCCTCAGGCGGACAAAGCCAGGACGAACGCTCCGCAGCGCCCCGGGAACCAAACGAGGCATAGAACACCCCGCACCCCGGCAACGAAGCACCCGCACACCCGCACCACGCACCCCACCACACCAGCCACACCACACCCCCCGAACCCGCCACCCGCCCACCCGCCCGCCCACCCGCCGGCCGGGCCCCGAGCGGACACCACCGCACCCCGCCCCCGGCAACACACCACACCGACACACCAGGGAACGAACGAACGGACCGGCACACACGGCACACGAACAAACAGGACGAGCGGAACAGACAGGACCAGCGGAACAGACAGGACCAGCGGAACGGACAGGACGAGCAGGACGAGCAGGACGGGCAGGACGGGCAGGGCAAGGCGCACGAGACCGGCACGAGAGCCCGCACAACGGACCCCTTACGGAACAACGCGGCACGACCCCCGGACAGCCAACAACACCACCCGGGAACCGAAGCGCCCCCAACGACAGACCATGGGAGCCACGTGTCTTGCCGAAACCGCATGAAACCCGCCCCCATGCAACCAGCCCGCAACCCACCCACCCCCACCCCCCTTGCGCACCGCTTGCGAGACACACGCTTACCTGACCCACAACACACCGCACCCGCACGCACACCACCCCAACCCACACCCGCACAACCGCACGACCGCGGCACCGCCGTACGGCGGAGGCACGGCGCTACGGCAGCGGCACGGCTGCGGTACGGCGGCACGACCACGGCACCGCCGTACGGCGGCACGGCTGCGGTACGGCGGCCGTCCGGACAGCCGGCACCCGCCGCGAACCGGGCCCGCACCACCGCACCAACCGCCCCCACAGGGCGGAACCGGCCACCACCGCTCCACAGCCGCCACGGCAGCCACGGCGGACCGCCCGGCACGCACCACCGACACCACCCGGACGCCAAGAAACCGAACAGCCCGACCATTCACCCCCCGGCAGCACCAACCACCCGGGAGAACAACCCCGTCCGACAAGAACCACCGCACACCGGGCAGCACCAACCACCCGGCACCGCAAGCAGGTTCACAAGAACCACCGCCAAACGCCGGGCAGCACCAACCACCCGGCAACGGCGGCCGACCGGGCACACCGCCCGGGCCCGCCAGACACCAAGAACACCGCACACCAGGGCCGTTCACCCCCGGCAGCACCAACCACCCGGGGAATCAGCCCAGCTCGACAAGAACCACCACCACACACCGGGCAGCACCAACCACCCGGCAACGGCGGCCGACCGGGCACACCACCCGGACCCGCCAGACACCAAGAACACCGCACACCAGGGCCGTTCACCCCCGGCAGCACCAACCACCCGGGGAATCAGCCCAGCTCGACAAGAACCACCGCACGCCGGGCAGCACCAACCACCCGGCACGGCAGGCACCAAGGCCTCGGCCCGACAGGGCCGCCCACTCCGGCCGGCACCCGCCGGTCCGGACCCGGACAACAACACAGCCCGACCGGGCAACCGGGCAACCGGATCGGTCGCACGGCAACCACACCGAAGGCCGTGGCAGCCAGGCCCACCCGGCACCACCAGGCCGCCCGCCGCGGCCCGGCCCACCCGCCGTCGCGCATCCCGTCCGACCACCTATTCCACAACCGTCAACCGAGGGGCCCCATCCCATGACCACCGTCGAAGCCCGCTCCATCAACCCCGACGTCGAGGCCATCCGCCACCACTACGAGGTCCCCAACGAGCTCTACCGGCTCATCCTGGGCCCCACCATGATGTACTCCGGCGGCTACTGGGAGGACGGCGAGGACCTCGTCGCCGTCCTCGACGAGGCCCAGGAACGCAAGCTCGACGCCTTCACCGACCTCGCCCGCGCCGCCCACACCGACTCCGTCCTGGACATCGGCTGCGGCTGGGGCACCATGCTCAACCGCCTCACCACCGTCCACGGCGTCAAGAAGGCCGTCGGCGTCACCCTCTCCCGCACCCAGGCCGACTTCGTCGACGCCCTCGCCAACCCCGCCATCGAAGCCCGCGTCGAAAGCTGGGAAGACCACCGCCTCGCCGACGGCCAGGCCCCCTACGACGCCGCGTTCTGCATCAACGCCCTCGAACACTTCGTGCTCTCCTCCCTCACCCCCAAGGAGCGCACCCAGCGCTACCGCGTCTTCTTCAAGCAGGTCCACTCCCTGCTCAAGCCCGGCGCCCGCTTCGTCCTGCACACCATGACCGTCGAGAACCCCCCGCTGCGCCGCCAGCTCCTGGACGACCTCAAGTTCCTCCAGCGCGAGGAGTTCGAAGGCTGCCACATCCCGCGCCTGCCCGAACTCGCCGCCGGCCTCGACGGCCTCTTCGAGGTCACCGAGATCCGCAACGAACCCGAGTCCTTCGCCCGAGCCTGCCGCGCCTGGCTCCAGCTCCTGGCCGCCCGCCGCGACGAAGCCGTCACCATGACCGACGAGACCACCGTCGCCCGCTTCGAGCGCTACCTCGACATCTTCGCCTACACCCTCGAAGACCACATCTTCAACAACTTCCGCGTCACCCTCACCCGCCGCGCCTGACCCCCAGGCCCACCGAGGACACCCCAGAAGAGGACACCGACGCCATGACCACCACCCCCGCCCCCAACCGCACCACCACCAGCCACCCCACCACCGGCACCGGCACCGGCACCGCCGCAGCAGCGGCCCCCGCCACCACCCCGGCGGCGGGGGTGGCCCCCACCCCCACCACCGCAGGCACCACCGCAGGCACCACCGCGGGCACCGGCACCACCGCAGGCACCGGCACCAGCACCACCGCGGGCACCGGCACCGGCACCGCCACCCACCCCACCGCCGACCTCGCCGTACGCCACCTCAAAGTCGCCGTCATCGGCGCCGGCATCTCCGGCCTCGGCACCGCCATCGGCCTCCTGCGCGCCGGCATCAACGACTTCCTCGTCTTCGAACGCGCCCACGACCTCGGCGGCACCTGGCGCGACAACACCTACCCCGGCTGCGCCTGCGACGTCCAGGCCCACCTCTACTCCTTCTCCTTCGCCCGCAACCCCGAATGGAAATCCACCTTCGCCACCCAGGCCGAAGTCCACGCCTACCTCAAAGACTGCGCCACCCGCTACGGCGTCGACCCCCACCTGCGCTACGACCACGAACTCCTCGACGCCACCTGGAACGACACCCACCACCACTGGGACATCCGCACCAAACACGGCCGCTACACCGCCCAGGTCCTCGTAACCGGCACCGGCTACCTCTCCGACCCCGCCATCCCCGACCTGCCCGGCCTCGACACCTTCACCGGCACCGTCTTCCACTCCTCCCGCTGGCGCCACGACCACGACCTCACCGGCCGCAACATCGCCGTCATCGGCACCGGCGCCTCCGCCATCCAGTTCGTCCCCGCCATCCAACCCGACGTCGCCCGCCTCGACCTCTACCAGCGCACACCCCCCTGGGTCGCCGCCAAACCCGACAAACCCAACACCCCCCGCCACACCTGGATGCTGCGCCACCTACCCGGCTACCAGCGCTTCCGCCGCGCCTTCAACAAACACGGCCGCGAAATCGTCGCGTTCTTCATGTCCCGCCCCTCCCGCACCACCGGCATGAAGAACATGGCCGCCGGCCACCTCAAGAAATCCGTCACCGACCCCACCCTGCGCAAACGCCTCACCCCCGACTACACCGTCGGCTGCAAACGCCTGCTCTTCTCCAACACCTGGTACCCCGCCATCCAACAACCCAACGTCGACATCATCTCCGACACCATCACCCACATCGGCCCCACCCACATCACCACCGCCGACGGCACCCGACGCGACATCGACACCATCATCCTCGCCACCGGCTTCACCGCCACCGACCGCCCCATCGCCCGCCTCATCCACGGCCGCAACGGACGCACCCTCGCCGACACCTGGAACACCCACGGCATGACCGCCCACCGCGGCACCACCATCCACGGCTTCCCCAACCTCTTCATGATCCTCGGCCCCAACACCACCCTCGGCCACTCCTCCCAAACCGTCATGATCGAAGCCCAGATCACCTACATCCTCGCCGCCCTCAAAACCCTCCACACCCACCACCTCACCACCCTCGACGTCCACCCCGAAGCCCAAAACGCCTACAACCACACCCTCCAAACCCGCCTCAAAAACACCGTCTGGAACACCGGCGGCTGCCACAGCTGGTACACCGACACCAAAGGCAACAACCCCTCCATCTGGCCCACCTACACCTGGCGCTTCCACCAACAAACCCGCACCTTCGACCTCACCAACTACCAAACCGCCACCCACACCAACCACACCACCACCCCCTAACACCCCCCACCCAGCCACCACCCCAACCACCCCCACCGCCACCGCCACCGCCACCGCCACCGCCACCGCCACCGCCACACAGCACAGCACGGCACGACACGGCCAACACAACCAGAGGCCGGTAGACGGGGCCGACGGGAGCGGGTACGGCCGGTAGGGCTGGTGAGGCCGGTAGGAGCAGTGCAGCCGGTAGGGCTGGCGAGGCCGGTAGAAGCAGTGCAGCCGGTAGGGCTGGCGAGGCCGGTACAGTCGGCAGGACTGACAGGGCAGGCCGATAGGAACCGCAGAATCGGTACGGCCGGCAGACGGGGCCGGTAAGGCTGGTAGGGCCGGTAGTCCCGGCGGCCAGCACGGCCGGCAGAACTGACAGGGCAGGCAGATGGAACCGATCGGGCCGATAGGAACGGTGCGGCCAGCGCAATCGACACGGCCAAGGAAGACCGGCACGGCCGGTAGGACCGGCGGCCAGCGCGGCCGACAGGACTGACAGCGCAGGCCGACAGGGCCGGTAGGAACGGTGCGGCCAGCAGGACCGGCGGCCAATATGGTCGGTCCAGCCGGCAGGACTGGTAGGACCAACACAACTGATGGGCCGGTACAACTGCCAGGCAAGCAACCGGCCCCGCGCCAGCACAACCGGCACAGCCAGTAAAGCCGATGCGGCCGGTACGACCAGCAAGCAGGAGGACCGGGACAGCCGGCAAGACCAGCAGGACCACTAGGACCGGAACAGCCGGGACAGCCAGTGCGGCCGATAGGCAAGGCAACCGGCTCCCACACCCGCACAACCGGCACCGCCAGTACGTCAGGTACAGCAGGTACGACAGGCCGGCAGGCGAGGGAGCCGACCCCCGCACCACCACAACCGAACACCGGCACCACCCACCAGCCACCCGACCACCAGGACCCCGCAACACCAACCCGTCCTGACACACCGGGGGCCACCCGAACATCACCACCCCGCGCCAGCACAATCGGCACGACCAGTACGACCAGTACGACCAGTACGGCCGGTGCGGCTGGTGCGGCTGGTAGGAGCGACAACCAGGAGGACCGGGACAGCCGGTAGAGCCGATTGGTCCGGTAGAGCCGATTGGGCCGGTACGGCCAGTGAGGCCGATAGGCAAGGCAACCGGCTCCCACACCCGCACAACCGGCACCGCCAGTACGTCAGGTACAGCAGGTACGACAGGCCGGCAGGCGAGGGAGCCGACCCCCGCACCACCACAACCGAACACCGGCACCACCCACCAGCCACCCGACCACCAGGACCCCGCAACACCAACCCGTCCTGACACACCGGGGGCCACCCGAACATCACCACCCCGCGCCAGCACAATCGGCACGACCAGTACGACCAGTACGACCAGTACGGCCGGTGCGGCTGGTGCGACCGGTACGGCCGGCGCGGCTGGTGCGGCTGGTAGGAGCGACAACCAGGAGGACCGGGACAGCCGGTAGAGCCGATTGGTCCGGTAGAGCCGATTGGGCCGGTACGGCCAGTGAGGCCGATAGGCAAGGCAACCGGCTCCCACACCCGCACAACCGGCACCGCCAGTACGTCAGGTACAGCAGGTACGACAGGCCGGCAGGCGAGGGAGCCGACCCCCGCACCACCACAACCGAACACCGGCACCACCCACCAGCCACCCGACCACCAGGACCCCGCAACACCAACCCGTCCTGACACACCGGGGGGCCACCCGAACATCACCACCCCGCGCCAGCACAATCGGTACGACCAGTACGACCAGTACGGCCGGTGCGGCTGGTAGGAGCGACACGCAGGAGGACCGGGACAGCCGGTAGAGCCGATTGGGCCGGTACGGCCAGTGAGGCCGACAGGCAAGGCAACCGGCTCCGCGCCAGCACGACTGGTAGCGCCATTACCTCAGGTACAGCCGGAACGCCTGGCAGGACCAGCGGACAGACGGCCGGTGCAGCCAGCAAAACTGGTAGGACCGGCGGGCCGGTACAACCGCCAGGCAAGGAGCCGGCCCCACGCCAGCACAACCGGCACAGCCGGTAAGGCCGATGCGGCCGGAAGGACCAGCAAGCAGGAGGACCGGCACGGCCGGTAAGACCGGCAGGCAAGGGAGCCGACCCCCGCACCACCACAACCGAACACCGGCACCACCCACCGGCCACCCGACCACCAGGGCCCCGACCGAAAACCGAGGCCCCGCAACCGGGCCCCACAAGACCACCGAACACGCGACACCCACCACGAACCAGCCCGTCACGACAGGAACTTCAGGAACCGCCCACCCAAAACGGCCACCCCGCACTGCCGGACCGCACCAACCACAACCACCGCCCACCACGCACCACGCCGAAGGCCCCGGACACGACACGAGCCCCGGACACGGCCCACCCCAGGCACCACCCCCGAAACCCGGACACCGGCCGGACACCACCCGGGCACCGGTCGGGCACCGGCCGGACACCACCCAGGCACCGGTCGGGCACCGGCCGGGCACCGGCCGGCCGACCCGGCCCAGCAGCCCCGAAAACCACCCTCACCACCCGCGCCGCCACCAAGAGCCCGCAGTGCCGCCCACCCAGACCGGCACCGTCACCACCCGCCCGGAACCACCCGACACCCACCACAACCAGCCCCAAACAAACCGGACTCCAGGAACCGCCCACCCACAGCACCCACCCCCCGAACCCCCCGAACCGGACAGGCCACACCAACCCGGCCCGCCCACCCCCCTCGCCCACGACCTACCGACAACCCACCGCCCCACCCACACCATCCACCAGGAGACCACCCCGCATGAACCGCCCCGCCCTGTCCAGGCGCGCCCTGCTCACCGGCGCCGCCGCCACCGTCATCGGCTTCAACACCACCACCCGCACCTGGGCCACCACCAACACCCCCACACCCCCCGGCTGCATCACCCCCCTCCCCCCCATCCAAGGCACCCTCACCACCAACACCACCACCCGCACCGCCTACGCCCAGGACTTCGGCCGCCTCACCACCACCACCCCCTACGCCGTCCTCAACCCCGCCGGCGCCCCCGACATCGCCACCATCATCAACTTCGCCCGCCGCAACCAACTCAAAGTCGCCATGAACGGCCAAAGCGGCACCGGAAACGACCTCGAATCACACTCCAACTACGGCCAAGCCGGAGTCGCCGGCGGCATCAGCATCAACGCCCGCGCCCTCAACCGCATCCACACCATCACCCCCACCAACGCCACCGTCGACGCCGGCGTCACCTGGGCCCAACTCACCGAAGCCGCCCTCACCCAAAACCTCACACCCCCCTGCCTCACCGACTACCTCCACCTGTCCATCGGCGGCACCATCAGCGTCGGCGGCATCGGCTCCACCGTCCACAAACACGGCCTCCAAGCCGACACCGTCGAATCCATCGAAATCGTCACCGGCACCGGCCGCATCCTCACCGCCTCCCCCACCCGCAACCCCGACCTCTTCCACACCGCCCTCGCCGGCGCCGGCCAAGTCGGCATCATCACCCGCGCCACCGTCAAACTCATCCCCGCCCCCCAAAACGCCCGCGTCTTCACCCTCACCTACGACAACCAGAACACCTTCCTCACCGACCAACAAACCCTCCTCGCCGACGGCCGCTTCCCCTCCCAAGTCGGCGAAATCCTCATCCAACCCACCGGCCAACCCCCCCGCTACAAAATCGAAGCCGTCGCCCACTACAACGGCACCACACCCCCCGACCCCACCCCCCTCCTCACCGGCCTCAACCCCACCACCACCGACATCACCGACCAGACCTACCGCGACTACACCTACCGCGCCGACACCTTCGCCGACACCATCAAAAACCTCGGCTACTGGAACGCCCCCAAACCCTGGCTCTCCCTCTTCCTCCCCGCCTCCACCACCCCCACCTTCCTCACCGAAGCCCTCCCCCACATCACCCCCGACGACATCGGCGCCGGCCTCCTCCTCTGCTACCCCTTCCACACCAACAAACTCACCCACCCCCTCGCCATCACCCCAAACGAACCCATCACCTACCTCTTCGACTTCCTCGCCTTCCCCCACCCCAACACCAACCCCACCCCCGCCCTCACCCGCAACCGCACCCTCTACAACCGCGCCACCCAACTCGGCGCAAAACGCTACCTCGTCGGCGCCATCCCCAACATGACCCAAACCGACTGGCAAAACCACTACGGCCCCCACTGGACCACCCTCACCACCGCCAAAAACACCTACGACCCCACCCACACCCTCACCCCCGGCCAAAACATCTTCCCCTAACACCCAACCCCCCCCACCCCCACCCACCAAAAGGCGACCCCATGCACCCCATCCACCACACCGACCAAACCCTCCTCAACCACCCCACCCACACCGTCTGGAACGCCCTCATCAACGAACTCAACGGCAAAACCACCTGGTGGCACCCCCACAACACCCACCAACCCGGCCCCACCGGCCCCCACCACCCACACGGCACCACCACAACCACCATCCACACCACCGGAATCGGCAAACCCGGCCCCAAACTCCACTTCACCAGCACCACCACCCACATCACCCCCCACACCCAACTCACCCAAACCCACACCGGCCACTTCCACGGCACCACCACCTACACCCTCACCCCCCACAACAACAACACCCAAACCCAACTCACCATCACCTTCACCACCACACCCCACCACCTCGCCAAACTCCTCAACAAACTCACCAACCTCACCACCAAACACACCACCGCCACCCAAAACGCCCTCACCAACCTCCACCACCACCTCAACAACCAAAACCCCGAATAGAAGAACCGAAAACAACACCGGAAAAGGAGGCCCCCGTGACCATCACCGAAATCCCCGCGCTCCCCGCCCCGCACGCCGTCACCACCACCGACCACGCCGCGACCACCGACGATCACGCGCACCTCGCCATCACGGTCCACCAGCCGGGCGAGCCCGACCCGAGCCGCCCGCTGGTGCTGCTCGTCCACGGCTGGGCAGCCTCCCGGACCGTGTGGCACGCCACCGCGCACCAACTTGCGGCGGCCGGGCACACGGTGGCCACGTACGACCAGCGGGGTCACGCCTCGTCGACGTCCGGGCGGGAGCCGATCAGCATCGAGCGGCTGGCGCGGGACCTGGACACCGTCGTGGGGACGCTCACCACGCCGGAGCGGCCGGTCGTGGTGGTGGGGCACTCCGGCGGGGGGTACGCGGCACTGGCCTGGGCGGCGGGGCTGTCCGCCGGGCGGGGTGGCGCAACCAGCAAGCGGCTGGCGGGGCTTGTGCTCGTGTCGACTGCTTCGCACGGGCAGAACACCCCGGCGAACGAGGTCAAGATGATGGGGTCGAAGCTGTTCAGCCGGGCGCTGCGGACCCCATGGCTGGGACGTCGACTGCTCGGGGGGACGCACGGGCCGGGTGCCTCACTGCCGGCGCGGGAGGCCAACCGTCGGCTGTTCGCCGCCACCTTGCCGTCGACCCGGGCCGCCTGTTTCGCGTCGACCCAGGAGATGGACCAGCGCGCGGGCCTGGCCGGGATCACTGCGCCGACCGCGGTCATCACCGGCACCGAGGACAAGATCGTGAAGCCCGTGTTCAGCCAGGAGCTCGTCTCGGCACTGCCGCACGCCGAGCTGCACCGGATTCCCGACACCGGCCACATGGTGCCGTTGGAGACTCCGCAGCACATCGCGCACCACACTCACCTGCTGGTCACGGCCGGCCGCTGACGACCGTGACCACCACCGCCCCGGCCGGCGTCCTGGCCGCTCTGCTCCCGCCCCACGTCCACTGCGCCGAGGCCTTCGGCGCCCCGGCCGAGGCCCGGCTGCTGCCGCTGGAGGCGGCGTACATCCACGACCGATCACCGCGCCGCCGCCGGCAGTTCGCCACCGCCCGGACGCTCGCCCGCCAGGCCCTCGGCGCTCTCGGGCACCCGCCGGTGCCGCTGCTGCCCGGTCCGGGAGGGGCGCCCCGGTGGCCGGCGGGCGTCACGGGCAGCATCACCCACACGGACGGGTACACGGCTTGCGCCGTCGCGGGCACCGGGCACCTCGCCTCGCTCGGGATCGACGCCGAGCCCGCCCGGCCGCTCCCCCGGGGTGTGCTCCAGCTGGTCAGCAGTGAAGCCGAGCGGGGTGGCCTGGCCGTGCTGCCCGAGGGCTGCGTCCCGTGGGACACCGTCCTGTTCAGTGCCAAGGAGGCCACCTACAAGGCCGTCCATCCGCTGACCGGCACCTGGGCGCCGCTCGCGGCCATCCCCGTCACCGTGCACGCCGACGGCACCTTCACGGCCCGGCACCCGCACCATCCCGCCGTCCGCACGGGCTCCTGGGTCGTGCACCGCGGCACGGTCGTCACCGCGCTCGCGCTCCCGCCGTACCGGGCGGCCGCCGCCTGAGGCCTCCGGTGGCGGTTCGAGCACCCGTGACGCCCGTAGCCATGCGAGCGCGCCCACTCCACGAGCCCCGCCCCTCGCCCGGCATCGGCACGGCTGATGCCGGGCGGGGCGCAGCTGTGGGGTGTCGCGCCGGTCACGCGTTCGCGCTGCGGTCGGCGAGCCTGGCCGTCCTGTTGTGCAACGGCTTCACCGTCGGTTCCGTCAAAGGGACTTGGCGGACGCGACTCACGGGGCCAGCGCGCCGCCGGGGGTGAGAGCGAGTCGGGCGAAGCGCTCCGCGATGAGCCGGTGGGCCTCCGGGGAGGGGTGGAGGCCGTCGGGGAGCGGGTGGGCGTCGTGGTCGGGCTCGCCGTAGAGGGCCAGGCCGTCCAGGTGGTGCAGGTGGTGGTCGCCGTCGGCCCGGCGCTGGGCGACGATGCGGGCCAGTTCGGCGCGGATGACGGTGAGGGTGAGCCGGCCGGCGGCGACTTCGGCGGGGTCACCGGTCGCGCGGAAGCGCAGGGTGCCGCTGCTGAAGTCGGGGGCGAGCGGGCCCGGCACGGATTCGTGGAGCGGGCAGAGCAGCGGGGAGACGACCAGCAGCGGTGTGGTCGGGTGGCCGTCCCGGATGGTGTCCAGGAAGCCGTGAACGGCCGGAGTGAAGGCGCGGAGCCGCATCAGGTCGCTGTTCACGAGGTTGATGCCGAGTTTGAGGCTGATCAGGTCCGCTGGGGTGTCGCGGATGGTGCGTGCGATGAAGGGGTCGAGCAGGGCGCCGCCGCCGAAGCCGAGGTTGGTCAGGTCCAGCCCGGCGCTGTTGGCCGCCAGGGCGGGCCAGGTGCCGGTGGGGTGGGCGGCGTTGGAGCCGTGGCTGATCGAACTGCCGTGGTGCAGCCAGCGCTTGCGGGTGCCGGTCGGGATCGGCTGAATCGGTGCGTCGGTGTCGAGTGCGATCAGCTCGGTGGTCTCGGTGTGCGGGAGCCAGATCTCGACGGTCTTGTCCCGCTCCGGCAGGCCGGTGAACCGGGCGCTGCCGGACGGTCCTTCGGTCAGTTCGAAGCGGCCGGTGGCCAGGTCGACGGTGCGCAGGTTGCCGCCGGGAACGCCGGCTTGCGCGGTGAGCCGGCCGTCCACCAGGAGGTCGTGGACACCGTCCGGGACGTTCGGGACGCCCGGGTAGGCGCGTTTGGTGGGGACGGCGTGCAGCGTGATCGTGGTGGCGCGGGTGCGGAAGGCCAGCCGGACACCCGAGGGCTGGGACTCGGCCATCGCGAGCTGCTCGTCCGGGATCTGCCGGCGGGCGCCCGCGGGCAGGCGGTGCGGCAGCAGGCCGCGGCGGGTGTGTTCGACGTCGAGGTGGCCGTGGAGGAGGGCCTCGGTGACGGGGGTGGTGATCGTCGTCATGATGCTCTTCGGGTCGTCGGGTCGTCGGGTTGTCACATACGTCGCATGCATCTCGCGAGGCGTACGAGTCGCACGGCCCGCATGCCTCGTACGAGAGGCCGGTCAACCGGCCGTACGGGCTCCGCCCGCGCGCAGCAGGGCGTCGAGGGAGTCGATGATCCAGTCCCAGGACTGCTGCGCGTCGACTGCGGTGTGGCTGAACCCGCCGGCCGCCTCCAGACTGATGTAGCCGTGGAAGACGCTGCCGAGCATGCGCACCGCGTGGGTCTGCTCCGGCTCGGTCAGGTCGTAGCCGCGCAGGATCGCCCTGGCCATCTGGGCGTGCCGGACGCCCGCGCCGGCGGCGGCCGTCGCGGCGTCCAGGCGCAGGCGGGTGGCGTCGTAACGGCCGGGGTGGCGGGCCGCGTAGTCGCGGTAGGCGTCCGCGAAGGACGCGAGCGCGTCGCGGCCCGCCCGGCCGGCGAGGGCGTCGGCGACCAGGTCGGCGAGTTCCTCCAGGGCGTGCAGGGCGATCCGGGTCTTGAGGTCCTGGGAGCTCTTGACGTGGGAGTAGAGGCTGGCCGTCTGGACGCCGAAGCGGCGGGCGACCGCGGCGACGGTCACCTGGTCGAAGCCGACCTCGTCGGCGAGCTCGGCGCCCGCGACGACCAGGCGTTCGACGGTCAGTCCTGCCCTTGCCATGTGCGTTCTCCCGTCCGGTCACGTCGGTGATCTACGGACAGTATGGAATTGCCTAAACTGTTTAGGCAACTGGAGAACGGCTCGGTCAGCCCGCCAGGATCACCGTCTCCGCCGGCCCCGAGAAGCCCGCCGGCTGCGCCGGGGCGCCCGTGGCGGCCAGCCGGCGGTGCTCCTGCGGGCTGATGCCGCGCACCCGCTTGAACGCCGCCGAGAGGGCGAAGGCGTTGCTGTAGCCGACCTTGCGGGCGGCGAAGGCGACGGTGCACTCGGGCTCGCGCAGCAGGTCGGCGGCGACCGCCAGGCGCCAGCCCGCCAGGTAGGCCATCGGGGGCTCGCCGACCAGGGCGGTGAAGCGGCGGGCCAGGCCGGCCCGGGAGACCCCGACCTGCTGGGCCAGCTCGGCGACCGTCCAGGCGGTGGCGGGGTCGTCGTGCATCAGCCGCAGCACCGGGCCGACCACCGGGTCGTGCTGGGCGCGGTACCAGGCGGGGGCGCCGGAGTCGGGGGCGGCCAGCCAGGCGCGCAGCACGGAGACCACCAGGAGGTCCAGGATGCGGTCCAGGACCAGCTCCTGGCCGGGCTCGTTGCGCCCTATCTCAGCGGCCAGCAGGTGCACCAGGGTGTCGTCGGCGCCGGTGCCGGCCGGACGGACCAGCAGCGCGGGCAGGCAGCCGAGCAGCCGCTGGCCGATCTCGTGCTCGGCCTGGTAGGTGCCGGACAGCACCACCGAGGAGGCCTGGTCGCCCTCCCGGCCCTGGCCCCAGGTCCGGACGCCGAGCGACATCACCTCGGAGACGTCCACCCCGCCCTTGGTGCAGACCTGGCCCGGGCCGACGATCACGTCCACCGGGGTGTCCGGGTCGTCCGCCACGGTGTACGGCTCCGGGCCGCGCACGATCGCCACGTCCCCGGGGTGCAGCAGCAGCGGGGTGCCGCGCTCGGGCAGGATCCAGGCGTCGCCGCGGACCATCGTCACCACCGAGAGCGGAGCCCGGTCCTCGATCCGCAGCGACCACGGCGGGGTGAGGATGGAGCGCAGCAGGAACGCGCCCCGGGCCTTGGGGCCGTCGAGGAGTCCCGTCAGAGTGTCCATGGCGTCAAGTCTAGACGGCAGGACATCATTTGACGTCTTGTCATTTGAGAGACTCTTGAGCGATCGAGGTGGCTCGCGCCGCTCAAATGCCGGATGATCTGCCCACGGGGTACGGACTGGACACGGCGACTGCGGTACCGCGATACCGACAGCGAGAAGTGAGGGGCTCACGACGATGGAAACGGCACGCACACTCGTCCTGGTGGCGGCCACTGTCACCTGTGGACTGACCGCAGGACTCTTCTACGGCTACTCGTGCTCGGTCATGCCCGCACTCGCGCGGGTCGAGGACCGGACCTTCATCGAGGTCATGCAGCGCGTCAACGTGGCGATCCTGAACGGCTGGTTCGTCCTCGGCTTCGTCGGCGCCCTGCTCGCCACCGCGGCCGCGGTCGCCCTGCACCTGCCCTCGGACGGGCACGACGTCCTGCCCGCGACCATCGCCGCGCTGGTGCTGTACGTCGCGATGATCGGGGTCACCCGCTCGGTCAACATCCCGCTGAACGACGAGCTCGAAGCCGCCGGTTCGGCCCAGCGGATCACCGACCCGGCCGCGGTGCGCAGCCGGTTCGAGGCCCGCTGGGTGCGCTTCAACGTGCTGCGCGCTCTGCTGTCGACCGGCGCGCTCGCCTGCCTCGCCTGGGCGCTCGTCCTCAACGGGCGGAGCTGACCGGGCCCGGACCCGCTCGACGGGCAGGCCCGACCACGCCGCCCGTACCCGCCACCCTCTGCGGCCGGACTCAGCCGCAGAGGGTGGCGAAGCCGTACCCGCGCGCCTTGAGCGTGGAGATGATCGCCGGCAGCGCGGCCACCGTCTGGCTGCGGTCGCCGCCACCGTCGTGCAGCAGGATCACCGAGCCGGGCCGGACGTTGTTCAGCACCCGGGACCGGATCGCGGCCGTACCGGGGCGGGACCAGTCCGCCGGGTCCACCGACCAGAGCACGACCTGCTTGCCGAGCGCCGCGGCCTTCGAGCGCACCGTGCTGTTGACCGCGCCGTACGGCGGGCGCAGGCAGCTCGGGGTGCGGCCGGTCTGCGCACGGATGGCCTTGTCGGTGTCGGCCACCTGCGCGTTGAGCGCGGTGGCGGAGAGCTTGCGCAGGTCCGGGTGCGACCAGGAGTGGTTCTGCACGCTGTGTCCCCGCCTGGCGACCTGCGCGGTCACCGAGGGGTGGGCGGCGACGTTCTGTCCGATCTCGAAGAAGGTCGCGCGCACTCCGTACCGGTCGAGCGTCGCCAGGACCTTGGGGGTGTAGGCGGGGCTGGGGCCGTCGTCGAAGGTCAGGTAGACCACCTTGCCGCCCTTGGTGCCGGCCGCCTCCGCCTCCGCGGCGGGCAGGGCGACCGCCGCCCCCGCCGCCAGGGCCACGACGAGCGCGCCGATCGCGGTCCTGAGCCTGCCAACTGCCTTGCGCCTGCCGGGTCGTACGGACATGCCTGCTCCCTGCGGTCGGAACTCCGTGCACCGGCCAGTCTGCTCCCGACGGCCCGTCCGCCGCGACCCGCCGTCGGTCGCGAGCGAACGGAATCGGCCAGCCGGGCACCGGGTGCCGCCGGCATGCCGAAGGCCCCCGGCGGGGTTCCGTCGGGGGCGATGGGCGGGGGCGGCGTTCAGCGCTCCGCGCGGCCGTGCAGCACCAGGGAGCGGGTCAGCGCGAGCAGCCCGCCGGTGCAGAGCGCGGTGCGGAGCATGTTGACCGGCACCCAGGTGTCCGCGAACTTGGCCCGCACGGCGGCGAGGTCGTGGATCTGCGACACGTCGCCGGCCGCCGCCAGCTCGTTGTTGAGCGGGATGTTGACGCCCATGGTGACGATCAGCGCCACCACGTACAGCACCGTCGCGGCCGCCGCCCACAGCGCGGCCCGGCGCCGGCCGGCCTTGTGCTGGAGCCAGGCGGCGATGCCGGTGGCGAGGAAGGCGCCGATGAAGACCAGGCCGAACAGCCCGTTCCCGTCGATCGACTTGTTGATGTGCTGCATCGCCGTCACGTAGGTCCCGTCGTCGCCCGCCGCCAGGCCCGGCATCACCGAGACGTCGAAGGCGAAGAACAGGCCGGCCATCAGGCCCATCGCGATGGTGGCGCCCACCAGGAGCGGCCCGGCGGCCTTGCTCCGGGTGGCGGGCACGGCCGGGGCCGTGCCGCCCGGCGCGAGGCCGGTGAAGGACTGTGCAGCGGTGTAGGAAGCTGGGGTCGCGGTCTGATTCGAGCGCATCGGTATTCCTTCGGTCTCCCCGGTCCCCGCCCGACGCGGGGACCCTCCCGGTGTCCGGGCCGCCGGCCTCCTCACCGCTCCCGGCCGCGGCCGGGTTGTCGGTCAGGTGGTCGGCGCCGCCCGGCACCGACGATCAACTGGACTGCCGTACGGACGGCAGGTGTTGCCCTTCTGGCTGGTCACGCGTTCCACACGCCCGAGGCGGCGGCCTCGCGGGCGTAGTCGGCGAAGTCCCTCGGCTCACGGCCCAGCGCCCGCCGCACACCGTCGCCCAGCGACGCGTTGCGACCGTCCAGGATCATCGAGAACAGCTCCGCGAAGTCCGCCGGCAGCCCCGCCGCCTCCAACACCTCCCGGTACGCCTCCTGCGAGACCGCCTCGAACCGCACCTCACGCCCCGCCGCCGCCGACAGCTCCACCGCCACGTCCGCGAACGACAGCAACCGCGGCCCCGTCAGCTCGTACACCTCCCCCGCGTGCCCCGCCTCCGTCAACGCCGCCACCGCCACATCCGCGATGTCCTCCGCGTCCACGAACGGCTCCACCGCACCACCCACCGGCAGCGCCAACTCCCCCGCCAGCACCGGCTCCAGGAAGAACGACTCACTGAAGTTCTGGTTGAACCACGCGCACCGCACCACCGTCCACGCGGCCCCCGACTCCATCACCGCCTTCTCCCCCGCCTCCGCAGCCTCCTCACCACGGCCCGACAACAGCACCAGCCGGCCCACCCCGCGCTCCGCCGCCAGCCGCGAGAACGCCCCCACCGCCTCCACCGCACCCGGGAACGCCAGATCCGGGTAGTAGGTGAGGTACGCCGCGCTCACACCCTCCAGCGCCCCCTCCCACGTCCCCTCGTCATGCCAGTCGAACGGCACCGCACCCGAGCGCGAACCCACCCGCACCTCGTAACCCCGGGCCGTCAGCCGCTCCGCCACCCGGCGACCCGTCTTCCCCGTCCCACCGACCACCAGCACGACACCGGACTCGACCGCGAGATCCACCACACCAGCCATCACAATCACCCTCACTCGGAGTAGGAGCCTGTTCGGATCGTCGGACCCGCCGGGGTTCCGTGAACCCTGCGCGTCCGTCCTCGTGTCCACCAGTCAAGGCCACTCCGGGCCGGCGAACCATAGCCTCCGCACTCAGTTCCATGCGCGAGCGTCTACGCACCGCCGCGCCCCTCCGCCCTCCACCAGAACACACCCGAGCCGCCACGAACCACCCCTCTCGACCCGGCCTCCAGCGGCCCTTGAGCACCCGGCCGCGGAGCGGAACGGTGTGGCGGGCGGCGGCGTGGGACGCTATGCTCCCCGGCGATGACCACTCACGCTGCTCACAGAATGGGGGTCCCGTCCGCGAAGAGTGCGTGCTGATGCCCACTCACCCCGCGCACGGGAACGACTCCCGCCTCTCCTTCTGGCGGCGCGTACGCGAGTACGCCGTGCCGCCCTCCATGATCGAAACCTCCACCGCCCTCCGCCTGGCCGGCGACTGGGCCGGGGCCTGCGCCGCGGCGAACGTCGAGGTCGACTTCCGCCTGCGGGACGTCGCCCGCGTCCACGGGCGGGAGCTCGCCGACCGGCTGCGGGCCGATCTCCGCTGCCTCGCACCGGACTTGCTGCGCTGGCACCTGCCGAGGTCCGCCCCGGACGGGCTGCTGCGGCCCGGGCTCACCGTACCGCTGGCCCGCTACCCGGGCGAGTCCCCGGTCGTCCTGGTGGTCCGCACGCCGCCCGCCTGGGCGGAGTACGGCCAGCGGGTCGCCCTGGCGCTCTGGGACGGCTCCGGAGGCGACGGCCGGTCGCCGCACCCGCGTCCGCGCCCCAGCCGCCGGTTCCGCTACGACCTGCACCGGCACCTCTGGGACGCCGGGCGCAGCTCGGAGCTGGCCGTCCGGGCCGGTACGGGTGACCCGCCAACGGGCCTGCTGGGTACGGACATTGGTGATCCGACGCGACGTTGTGCCGTCGACCGCTGGGCTGCCGAGGCCGAGCTGCTGCTGCGCGCCGACGGGCGCCCGGCCGGCCCTGTCTTGGTGCGGCTCGGGCGTCGGCAGCGGCTGCTGCTCGGGCCGGACGGGACGACCGCGCAGGCCTCCGGGGACACCTCGGGGCTGCCGCTGCTCCCCGATGCCGCGACCTGGGTGCCGCCCGACCTCGACCTGCTCCGCAGCGGTGTGATCGAGGCCGACCGGCTGCATCCGCTGGTGGCGGCCGCGCTGGCGCCCGGACATCCGCCCCGGGCGCAGGCGGCGACGCGGCCCCAGCCCCACCGGCTGGTGGACTGCCGAGGGGCGCGGCACCGGATCGGGCTGGTCGACGGGGTGCTCACCCCGCTCGACCACGACCCGGCCGAGCTGCACCGCGAAGAGCTGCTGGCCGCCCTGTCCGGCACCCCGCTGCCCTGTCTGCGGGCGATCGACCTCACGCACCGCCGGCCTGACCAACTGGCCGGTGTGCGCGAGCGGTTGGACCACGGCGACACCGCCGGGGCGCTGGCCGCGGTCGAGGCCCTGCTCGGCCCGGAGGCGGTGCTGCGCGACGGACCGCTCCGCGACGAGCTGGCGGCGGCGGCCGAACGGCGGATCGCCTACGGCCTCTACCGGGCGGGTCTGACCGGGCCCGAGCTCGTCAACTATCCGTTGCCACGCGTGCGCCGCAGCTCGCGCCCGGACAACGCGGCCTTCCGCCCGCGCCCGCGCCATGCCTCGTTCCGGGCCCGCCCACGCCTGGCCTCGCTCCGCTGATGCCGGCGCCGGCCGCCCGGCACTGAAGACCCATCCGCACCACACGCCTTGAGGTGATCACCCATGCCCATCCGCACGCCCGAAGCCGCCCGCCTCGACGTCGCCCGGCAGCTGCTCGACCTGCTGGCCGACACCACCACCGAACCACGCGCCGACATCCAGCTGGAGGCGCTCACCCTCGCTGTCGCCGCCGACCTGCCCGTCCTGCTCTGGGGCGAGCCCGGCATCGGCAAGACCGCCGCACTCAACCAGCTCGCCGAGGCCCTCGAACTGCCGCTGACCACGGTGATCGCCAGCGTCCACGAACCCTCCGACTTCTCCGGGCTGCCCATCGTCGGCGACGACCCGGCACAGCAGGGCGTCCCGATGGCCCCGCCGGACTGGGCGGTCCGACTGGTGCGGGCCGGACACGGGCTGCTGTTCCTGGACGAGCTGTCCACCGCGCCGCCCGCCGTCCAGGCCGCACTGCTCCGGCTGGTCCTGGAGCGGCGCATCGGCACGCTGCAACTCCCGCCCGGCGTCAGGATCGTGGCCGCCGCCAACCCGCGCTCCTCGGCGGCCGACGGCTGGGAGCTCAGCCCGCCGCTGGCCAACCGTTTCGTCCACCTCCAGTGGACGCACGACCACGAGGTGGTGGTACGCGGCCTCCGCGGCGTCTGGCCGGTGGCCACGCTGCCCCGGCTCGACCCGAAGGCACTGCCGGCGGCCGTCGTACTCGCCCGGCGCTCGGTGTGCGGGCTGCTGGCCGCCCGCCCCGAACTGGTGCACCGGCTGCCCACCACCGAGACCCGGCGCGGCGGCGCCTGGCCGTCCCCGCGCAGCTGGGACATGACGCTGCGGCTGGTCGCCTTCGCGACCGCCGCCGGCTCCTCCCGGGAGGTGCTGTCCCTGCTGGTGCGCGGCACCGTCGGCGACGGCCCGGGCCTGGAGCTGATGGCACACATGGACCGGATGGACCTGCCGGACCCGGAGGACCTGCTCGCCGACCCGGCCGGCGCGGTGCTGCCCGAGCGCGGGGACCTGCGCCAGGCCGTGCTGGACGGAGTGGTCGCGGCGGTCCGCAGCCGGCCGGACCGGGCGCGCTGGGACGCGGCCTGGGCGCTGCTGGTCCGGGCGCTGGAGGCCGGCGCGCCGGACCTGCTGGTCGTCCCGGCCACCACGCTGGCCTCGCTGCGCCGGGAGGACTGGGACGTGCCGGCGGCGATCGAACGGCTCACCCCGGCGCTGGCGGTCTCCCGCCGGGCCGACCTCGTCGGCGCACTGAAGCCCCGGACGGTGCAGCGGTGAGCGGCACGGTGGGCACGGCGACGAGCAGCACGGCGGGCACGGCGGTGAGCGGCACGGTGGGCAGCACAGCGAGCGCGCCGCCCGCGCCACTGGACGTCGAGAAGCTGTACGCCGCCCGGCTGTACGCCGTCCGGGTCCGGCCGTACCTGGCGACGGCGCTGTTCGCGCTCCACCTGGTGGAGTCCCGGCAGGTGCCGACCATGGCCGTGGACCGCCACTGGCGCTGCTACGCCTCGCCCGCCTTCGTCGCCCGCACCCCGGTGGAGCACCTGGCCGGCGTCTGGGTGCACGAGGTCTCGCACCTGCTGCGCGACCACCACGGGCGCGGCGACCGCCTCGCCCGCGAACTGGGCCTGGAGGGCCCGGCCGCCCGGCTGCGGATGAACATCGCCGCCGACTGCGAGATCAACGACGACGTGTACGGGGACGGGCTGGCCCGCCCGCCCGGCGCCGTCCGGCCGGGCATGCTCCTGCTGCCGGACGGGCTGCTCATGGAGGAGTACCTGCGCCGCTACCGCTTCCACCCGCGCAGCCTGGAGGCGGCCTGGCTGGACTGCGGCAGCGGCGCCGACGGCCTGGACCGCCCGTGGGAGCTCGGCCCCGACGGCGCCCACGGGCTCACCGCCCAGGAGCACGACGCCGTCCGCTTCCGGGTCGCCGAGGGCATCCGGGCCCGCCCGGGCTGCGCTCCGGCCGGCTGGAAGCGCTGGGCCGAGGAAGCGTTCCACCCACCGCAGCCGTGGCGGCAGCTGCTGGGCGCGGCGGTGCGCTCGGCGGTCTCCGGCCCCGGCGCGGGCGAGGACTACAGCTACGGCCGCCCCGCCCGCCGCTCGGCCGGGGTGCCGGGTGTGCTGCTGCCGAGCCTGCGGCGGCGCCCGCCGCGGGTCTCGGTGATCATCGACACGTCCGGCTCGGTCTCGGACGACGAGCTGGGCAGCGCACTGCTGGAGGTCGCGGCGATCGGCCGGGCGGTCGGTGGCCGCCGTGACCAGGTCACCGTGGTCCCCTGCGACGCGGCCGCCCAGACCGTCCACCAGCTCTGCCGGGCCGAGGGCATCCCGCTGATCGGCGGCGGTGGCACCGACCTGCGCACCGGCTTCCGCGCCGCCCTGCGCAGCCACCCCCGCCCGGACGTGGTGGTGGTCCTGACCGACGGCCAGACCCCGTGGCCCTCCGCCGCCCCGCCCTGCCGCACGGTGGTCGGCCTCTTCCCGAGGCCGAGCCGGTACGACGAGGACCAGGAGGACTACCGGCCGGACAGCCCGCCGGAGTGGGCCCGGGTGGTGACCATCGGCTGAGCGCCCGGTGCCGCTCGGGGCGTGTCCGAGCAGTGCGGGGCTCGTCGGCGGAAGGCCGCGAGGTTCTCGGCGACCCAGCGGTGGAACGGCCTGGCGGGGGATCCGGTGACCCTTTCGACGGTGTCGCGCACCTCCAGCAGCCCGTCGTTGACGTCCCCGCCCGTGACATCCAGCGCCGCATCCGCGGCCTCGGCCCCCAGGACCGCGGACATCTGCCGGTGGGCCTCCTCCCGGCCGATCTCCGCGAAGGACACCTCCCGCCCCAGGGCCGCCGCGATGGCCTCCACCTGCTGCCGGGCCGTCACCCGCTCCGGCCCGGTCAGCGCGTACGTCCGTCCCCGATGGCCGGACCCGGTCAACGCCACCCGCGCCACCGCCGCGATGTCCGCGGGGTGGACCGTGGGCAGCCCGGTGTCCGCGTACGGCACGCGGACCGTCCCCCGCGCGCGGATCGTCGACGCCCACCACAGGGCGTTGGAGGCGAACGGGCTTGAGGCCAAGGAGGTCAAAGAGGTCAAGGAGGTCACCGGCACGGTGCCCGGAGCCGCCGGGCCCGCCGTCCGCCAGCCGTGCGACCATCGGGCGGGCAAGTGCCACGGCGGGACGGAAGAGGGAGCCTCGGTGACCGAGACAGCAGCGGCCGGTACGGAAGACTTCGACCCGGACGAGCACGTGCGGTTCGCACGGTACCGCCGGGCCTTCGCGGACGTGGCGCCCGAGGACGCGGCCGCCCTCGCGGCCCGGGTGCTCACCGACCCCGAGCGCTCGATGGCGAGCTGCGCGGTCTGCGAGTACCTGGACCGGCGGGCGGCGGAGCTGCTGACGGACCCGGGCTTCCCGGCCTGGCGGCGGGAGCTGGCGGACGTCGTGGCGGCCGACGCCTTCGCCGTCCGCCGCCTGCGGGACTGGGCGCTGCTGCGGGCGATGACCCTGGACGAGCCGTGGGAGGAGGAGCAGCTGCTCGCGGCGGAGAACTGGCTCCAGGCGCACCTCGCCGAGAAGTCGCCGGCCGTGCCGGTGCTGAGCCTCCTCGCCGAGAGCGGCCGCACCCGACGCC
>NZ_JBHVFE010000040.1:0-33861 GCF_042801945.1 Kitasatospora sp. NPDC057542 | reverse complement strand
CCGTGGCGGCGGCCGACGACACGGCGGCTGACGGCACGGCGGTCGACGGCACGGCCGTCGGGCTCGGGGAGCGGGAGACGGCGAGGGTGAGCAGGATGCGGCCCGCGGGGACCGTCGTCGAGAAGAACGCGTTCACCCCGTAGCGGGCGGCGAGCTGCTGTGCGTCCGCCTTGGCCCCGGACCCGTACGCGACCGTGGTGGCCCGGGTCCTGGCCGCGGCGTCGCCGAACCGGCCCGCCTGGTAGCCGAGTTCGGCCAGCGCCCTGGACTCGTTGGCCGCCGCGCCCGCCCCCGCGGCCGCGTTGACGTCGACCACCGCCTTGGCCGCCACGCTCGGTGTGGCGGAGGGCGACGGATCCGGTTCGCCCGGCGCGTCCCCGGGCGTGGTGGTCGGAACGGCCACCGGCTCGTGGTTGAAGAGCTGCCGGACGATCTTCCTGATCAGGTCCGGGTTGACGGTGTTGACCTGCTGCCCGCCGACCGTCTTGAACCCGCTGATCGGCAGGGTGTTGAACTCCACGTTGCCGCCGGTCAGGTTGGGCGTCTGCTGGGCGAAGTCGAGGATGTTCCACTCGTTGTCGATCACCACGTCCTTCTTCACCACCGCGAAGAGCTTCTGCATCTGCCCGAAGTCGTTCAGGATGCCCTGCTGCTTGAGCTTGTACTCGACGGAGGAGAGGAACGCCTGCTGCCGGTGGGTGCGGTCGAGGTCGCCGTTGGTGAGGTGGTGGCGCTGGCGGACGAACGAGAGCGCCTGCGCGGCGTTCAGGGAGTTGATCCCGGCCGGGAGCCTGAGGCCGGTGCCGCCGCCCTCGTGGGTGGCGGTCCGGGCGGTGATCGGATCGTCCACCGGGTGGTTGAGGCAGACCTGGATCGGCTCCACCGCCTTGGCGATGTCGTAGAAGCCGATCAGGTTCACCTCCGCGAAGTGGTCGATCGGGATGTCCAGGAGGCTCTGCACGGTCTGGATGGTGGCCGAGCGGCCGGCCTCGCGGCTCTGCCGTTCCAGCTCCGCCCTGGAGAGCCCCTTGCCCGCGAGTTTCTGCTCGGCGGCCACCTTGGCGATGCCGTACGCCTCCTTGATCTTGTGCATCTTCCCGTCCGCACCGACGGTCTGCACGTAGTCGTCGCGCGGCACGGAGAGCGCGGAGACCCTGCCGCCGCCGGCCGGGATGTGCAGCACGATCAGGGCGTTGGTGTTGTACCCGCCGATCTCGCTGGAGCCGGCGTGCAGTTCGGCCTCCACGAACTGTTTGGGCAGGGCGTTGCCGTCCATGTCCTTGCGGCTGTCCAGGCCGATCAGCAGCAGGTTGACGGACTTGTCGAGGTGCGGCGGGGCGTTCTTCCTGGCCTCGCTCAGAGCGGTGGACTTGATCACGCCGTCGTCCAGGCTGCGGTACTCGAACCAGGTGAAGCCGCTGGCGCAGAGCACGGTGGCCGAGACGGTGCAGGCCAGGGTGCGCCCGGCGACGGTCAGCGGGGCGGCGCCGCGGCGCGGGACGTGGCCGCGCTGACCGCGGACACCGGTACGGCTGTTGCCGCGCTCAGCCACGGCGGCTCCTTTCGGCCGGGGCAGGCGTCCTGCCGGTTCGTCGGCGCTCCGGCACCGCCTGGCGGCGGGCCGCCACGGCGCGGACCACGAACACCACGAGCGCCACCGCCACGGCCGCGGCCATCACCGGGAACGCCCCGACCACCCAGCGCAGCACGCCGGTACCGAGGTTCTTCCCCTGGTAGTTCCCGGGGTGCGCCAGGTACTCGACGCCCGAGGCGGTGAGCAGCACCACGACCGGGGCGGCCGTGACCACCCACCACCGGCCCGCCCGGCTGCACAGCACCGCCGCGGCCGCCGTTCCGAGCACCGAGCCCACCGCGAAGAGGAGGCCGACGCCCGGCCCGTCGAGTTCGTCCGCGACCGCCCCGAGCAGTGGCAGCCCGACCGCCGAGAGCGCGGCCGCCGCCCCGCAGCGCCGGCGCGCCTGCTGGCGACGGCGGGCGGCCCCGGGGCGCGGCGCCCGGACCTGCCGGGGCACCCCGGTGCCCGTGACGTTCCCGGGCGCGTCCGCGGCTCCCGCGCCGACCGGCCGGGAGCGCTGGGCGGGCAGGGCACGGTCCTCGGTGCGCGGTCCCGCGTCCTGGTACGGCGTTCTCGCCCGCTGACCGGCCATGCGCACTTCCCTCGATCGTTGCGGCTGCGGCGGCGCGATCGCACCGCCGCGCGTGCCAGGACGCCATCGGTCCTGGCGGGGATCAAACCTCTACATCGCTGTAGAAGATGGTCCGGAGCCTACAAACCCATTTCAGCAAAGTCATCCGCCGCCACCCGGCAGCGACGGACCGTCCGGTGGCCCGTCGTTAGGATGGTCATGATCCCCGCCACGTCGGCACACCATCAGGAACGCATCAGAGGAGCAGAGCGTCACCATGTTTGAGAGTCTGAAGAACATCGCGGACAAGGCCACCGACCTCGCCCGCGAGCACGGCGACGTGATCGGGCAGGGCCTGGACAAGGTCGGCGACGCGATCGACGACCGCACGGACGGCAAGTACAGCGGGCAGATCGACACCGGCGTCGAGAAGGCGAAGGACTTCCTGCGCAACCTCGACGGCGACCGGAAGCCCGCCGAGTAACCTGCCGCAGGGCACGATCAGTCGCACGGCGGTCGAACGAGCGCACGGGCGAACGGGGAGGGGCTGCAGCGGTGAGCGAGGAGAAGAAGGGGTCCGGCCTGGGGCGCTGGCTGGTCATCGGTGTCGTGGTGGTGGCCGGACTGGGTCTCGTCCGCGGCACCGGCCACGACGGCGCGGCCTCCGCCGACCCCTCCCCGACCGCCACCGCCCCGTCCGGCCCCTCCCCGGGCGCCGCGCCGTCGGCCGGCTCCTCCGCGCAACCGCCGAAGCCCTCGAAGCCCTCGGGCCCGTACGAGCCGGCCGACTACGCGGCGCCGGTGCGCCAGTACGCCGCCGAGGCCGGAGTCAACCCGCAGCTGCTGATGGCCATCCTCTACAACGAGTCGTACAAGCCGCACGACCCCGAGCTCGAACGGGCCTGGCAGCGCAACAAGCCGGACGCCTCGTTCGGCATCGCCAACATGCACCGGGCCGCCTTCGACGACACCAAGCCCGGCCGCCCCTTCGCCTCCCGGCAGTGGGAGGAGCTCCCGGACGACCGGAACCTGGCCGTCCAGGCGGCCGCCTGGCACCTGCACGACCTCGCCGCGCAACTGCCCGCGCGCTTGGGCGTGTCACTCAGCCGGGACGAACTGGTCGCCCTCGGCTACAACGCGGGCGCGGGCAACATGCTGGCCTTCGCCCGGGGCGTCAAGATCGGCTCCCAGGCACAGTCCTACCTCGACCGGCTGCGCGACAACTGGTCGAAGTCCGGTGAGGCCGTCAAGTAGCGCCTCCCGGCGGTCAGCTGACGCCGAGCCGGGCGGACCAGATCCTCCGCCAGGCCAGCGCGTCGGCGACCCCCTCGGCCAGGCCGCGCCGCGGCTGCCAGCCGAGCAGGTCCCGCGCGGTGTCCACGACGGCGTAGCAGCCGATCACGTCCCCGGGCCGCGGCCCCGCCTCCCGCACTTCGAGACTGGTGCCGACGGCCTGTTCGAAGGCGGCGATCAGCTCCCGCACGGTGGTCCCGTCGCCGGTGCCGACGTTGATCACCCGGTAGCGGTCCGCCACGCCCGGGGCGATCACCTCGTCGAACCGGAGCAGCGCCGCGACGTGCGCCTCGGCGAGGTCCTGGACGTGGACGTAGTCGCGGATGCCGGAGCCGTCGCGGGTGGCCCAGTCGGTGCCGGTCACGGTGAACGGGGTGCCGGTGGTGTGCGCCTCGATCAGCTTGCCGAGGGCGTGGGTGGGGTGGAGGTCCTGGAGGCCGGTGCGCAGCTGCGGGTCGGCACCGATCGGGTTGAAGTAGCGCAGGGCGATGACGCGCTGCCGCCCGGCGCCCTCACCCCGGGTCCAGTCCTGGAGGACCTGCTCCATCATCTGCTTGGTGCGCGCGTACGGGCTGCCGGCGTCGACCGGGCTGCTCTCGTCCACCCGGGCGTCGGGGGTGGGGGCGTAGATCGAGGCGGAGCTGCTGAAGACGACCCGGGTGCAGCCGTGGCGCTGGAGGGCCTCCAGGAGTTCGACGGTCTTGGCCACGTTCTCCCGGTAGTAGTACAGCGGCTTGGCCACCGACTCGGGTACGACGATCTTCGCGGCGCAGTGGACGGTGGCATCGATGTCGGGATGCTCGGCGAAGATCCGGTCGAGCAGGGCGGCGTCGGCGATGTCGCCCCGGTAGAAGACCCGGTCCGCGACGAACTCGGCCCGCCCCCGGGAGAGGTCGTCCAGCACGACCGGGGTGATCCCCCGGTCGAGCAGGGCGGAGGCCACGGTGCTGCCGATGAATCCCGCACCACCGGTGATCAGGACCTTCTTCATGCGCGGATGCTCCCTCGCGATCGTCCGGGCGCCCGGTGGCGCTCGGTGACCGGAAGAGACGTCGGCCCGCACCCGGCCGGTTCCGCGACCGGGTCGTCCCCGCGAACCGGGCGGACGGTACCGGGCGGCTCAGCCTCGGTGGCGGCGCAGCCAGAGCCCGGTGGCGACCAGGACGACGGCCGCGCAGGCGGTGCCGATGGCCGCCCAGGTGGTGGCGTCGGAGGTGGTCGCGTGGACGGGGCCGGGCGAGGCCTCCCGGGCGGAGACAGGGGCGGCCGTGGTCCCCGTCGCCGGGCGGGTCTCCCGGAGCGGGGCAGAGGTCACCTCGGCGGACCGCGGTGCGGTTTCGGACAGCGCCGGGCCTCCCGTCCCCGGAGACGCCGGGTCGGTGACCACGACGGTGTCGACGTCGAGCTCGCGCTCCCCGCGCCCCGGGGCGGGGAAGGCACAGTCCACCGTCACCCGCCAGTGCCCGGTGGGAAGGATCTCCCGGGTGGTGTACGTCCCCGGGTGGCCGGGGGCGGTGACCAGGCGCCAGGGGCCGACGGTGCGGCCGTCGGAGGCCGTCGCCGAGAGCGTGCCGGCGAACTCGCCGGTCACCGGGTCGTGGTCGTCCTCCCAGGTGGCGACGGTGCTGACGCGGCCGTTCTGCTGGCCGGTGACGTCCAGATGGACGCTGTCGCCGTGCGCGACGGCGGGTGCGGCGGCGCACAGCAGGGCCGCGGCGGCGAGGGCGAGGGCGGCGAGGTGGGGGCGGGTTCGCATGCGGGAGGGTCCTCGGGGCGGTGTGGGGGCAGGGACGCGGGGAACGGCCTGCGCCGGGAACGACCGCCACCGGGTGGGCGGCGGCCGTTCCCGGCGCGACGGACCTCCGGGCCTGCGGGTGTTGGGGCCCGCGGGCGACGGCGGCTCGGGTCGAAGGGTTCGGCCGGCGTACGGGCCGACCGGTTTCACGGACTCACAGGAACAGCCTTACCCCGAACGGCTCACCAGACCTTCACCGGCGACCGGTTCCGACAGGGCCCGCCGGTCGGCTGTTGCGGCTCCGGCAGCCGACCGCCGTGGGCGGCGGGGCGACCGGGCCGGCCGGACGCCCCGGGGCCCGGTGGCGGTGCCGGTCCGCCGGTGCCCCCGACCCGTCCTTCCCGACCGCCCCGGCCGGCGAGCCCGTGCTCCCACCCAGGGCGCTCCCGCGGGTGAGCCTGCGGCGCCCGCCGCGGTGCCCCATCGCGTCCCTCTCCTCGTACGACGACCCGCGGCCCGTGGCATGAGGGGCTCGGGCCTTCCTACACTCCGGAGAGCGGAAGGGACGACCGGGAATAACAGAAACCTCTTGCGGAATTCCCGGGACGGTTCGACCTGACGGTGGCCGGGGGCGCCGGAACCGTCCCGGGCAGGGCGGCCCCGGGCAGGGCGGAGCCGGGGAGCGCACTCGGGGGATGTGCGCTCCCCGGCAGGGGTGGTGGCGGCCACCCGGCCGGAGTCCCGGGGCGTGTGACTCCGTCGGCCGTGACGGAATGCTAGACCCGCCGGCGGATGCTGACCAGTGCCCTGACCAGGAGATTTTCCGCCCCGGACATGCCATTGCCCCTTGATGTGTGACGCATCGTCAGAACGAGCGGAGGATCAGGCCGCGACCCTCACCGTTTCCACCCCGAAGGCCGCCGCACCCACCTCGGACCGCACCGCCGTCACGGAGCCGGCGCCACAACCCCCATGCAACCGGGCCAGTCCGGCCACGAGGGCGCGCCGGTCCCCGGCGAGCCAGAGCCGCAGGGCCGCCGAGAGCGCGGCGCTGGCCGGGCCGACCGCGGGACCGCCGGTCCGCACGAGCCGCTCGCCGAGCAGCGGCAGCAGGTCCGCGACTGGGGCGGGCAGCCACAGGGTGAGCGCGAAGGGCGCCGGTCTGGCCAGAACGCGCAGCAGCGGCAGGACGCACGCGTCGTCGTGCAGCGCGGGGATGACCTCCAGCAGCCCGTCCACCGCCACGCCCGAGACGTCGCCGCCGTACCCGCGCGCGAGGTCACGCAGCAGCGCGCGCTCGGCGGCGGTGATCCGGACGGTCAGCATGACCTCGTCGCAGTCCATGGTCCCGGCCCCTTGTCGTGGAGATGTCGTGGTGTGGTCGTCTCGCCGTGGTGTCAGTCCCGTGCCGACACGGTTCCTGCCCCGATTCGGCCGTCCGATACCGGCGCTATCAGGCCGTAGTGGCCGTCGAAGCGGCGGTAGAGCACCCGCGCCCGGCCGTCACCGGGGTCGGTGTGGTCGACGAACGGGCGGCCGGTGATCCAGAGCAGGCGGGCCGCCTCGGCGAGGTCGAGCGTCGGCACCGCGCCGGTGCCGACGGAGCGCAGCTCCACCGTGCCGCTCGGCGAGCAGCGGTGGACCAGGCTGTCGCGCCCGGTCGCGGCGTCCGCGAAGAGGTGGAACCGCCGGTCGAGGGCGAACAGTTCGAGCGCGGCCTGCTCGGGGGTGCGGCGGGCAAGCACGACCGCCTTGTGCCGGGCGATCCGCCGCTGGGCGAGCGGACGGTCGGCGAACTGCGGGCGGTAGGCGCTCTCGTAGGCGGAGGCGAAGCCGATGTCGCCCTGCTCGCGCAGTCGGCCGGCCCGGCCGGCCAGCGTGCCGAGCACCAGGTCGACGGAGTCCCGCGCGGTACCGGTCGCGAGCTGAACCCGGACCGGGCCGACGTCCGCCAGCTCGACGTCCGCCTGGGCCAGCGCGGGCCGGGTCACCGACCGGTCGCGCGAGCGGGTCAGCCGCAGTCGCAGCGCGTGGGCGTCGGGTCCGAGCACCGTGGCGGTGTCCAGCGCCCGGGCCCGGGCGTACTCGGCGTCCTCGTGCGGCAGCTCGCCGCGGATCTCCACCCGGACGTCGAGGGCCGGCCGGTGGCGCAGACGGGTCATCAGGTTCCTCCTTCTTCGCAACCATGCTGTCCCTCGCACGCCCGTGCGGCGAGGGTCCAAAGACCCTGCCTGTGAGCAGGCCCCTGATCACCCGGACGGACGCATCCGTGCAGGTCAACACCGATCTTCGAGCACGCACGAAAGGGTCGATCCAATCGGCCGTTGGAGTGATCTCCGCACATTCGGCGCAACGCTCGGGAAACCGGCGCGTTTGCCAAACGTGCGCCCTCCCGCCGGGGGCGCGCGCGGGGCCCGCGCTGGGCGGTCCCCCGCCTCCCGGCCGGCCCGCCGCTGCCACCCGGCATCGCCCGCACCGGCCACTCTGGTGAGAGGTAGTGTCATGTCCCTGCTGACCGAAACGCGGAAGCTGATCGTCCCCCCGAGAGCCACCCGCGGTCCGTCCCCGCTGGCCCGCGCCGCCGTCCCCCCGCCGGCCCCCGGCGCCGTGCCCGGTCTCGGACACGCCGGCGCCCTGCTGCGTGACCCGCTCGGCTTCCTCGGTTCCCTCGCCCGCCACGGCGGGGTGGTCCGCATCCGGCTGGGACCGCGCACCGTCTGTGTGGTCACCGACGCCCGACTGGTCCACACCCTGCTCGTCGCGCTGGCCCACGACTGCCCGCGCGGCGCCGTCCAGGACACCCTCAGGACGGCCTTCGGCGACGGCCTGCTGATGTCCGAGGGCCAGGCCCACCGCGACCGCCGCCGGATCATCCAGCCCGCCTTCGGTCCGGACCGGATGGGCGAGTACCTGGCCGTGATGCAGCAGGTCGCCGAGGAACGGGCCGGACGCTGGCGCCCCGGCCAAGTCCTCGACGTGGCCAAGGAGATGAACCATCTGGCACTGGAGATCGTCACCCGTTCGCTCTTCGACGCCCGGCTCAGCGAGGACGCCACCGTCGCCTTCCATCGGGCCCTGCCTGACCTGGTGAAGGGCCAGATCGTCCAGTCCCTCTACCCGAACCCGGCGCTCGCCCGGCTGCCGCTGCCCGTCAACCGGCGCTTCGACGACGCCGTGCGGGTCCTCAACCGGGTGGTCGACCAGGCCGTCAACGGCCGCACCGCGACCGCGACCGCCGAGGAGGGCCGGCGCACCCTGCCCGCCCTGCTGCGCGCCGCGACCGACCCGGGCACCGGGTGCCCGCTCACCGAGGCGGACGTGCGGTCCGAGGCGATCACCATGTTCGGCGCGGGCACCGAGACCGTCTCCACCACGCTCACCTGGCTGCTGGACGAGCTGCTGCGCCACCCCGAGGTGGAGGCCCGGATCCTCGCCGAGCTGGACGAGCACCTGCCCGCGGGCAGCGTCCCCACCCCCGAGGCGCTGGCCCGGCTCACCTACACCCGCAGCGTCACCCAGGAGGTGGTGCGGCTGCACGCGCCGAACGCCTTCCTGATGCGCACTGCCCAGGTGCCGGTCGAGCTCGGCCCGTACCGCATTCCGGCCGGCACCGAGCTGCTGTACAGCCTCACCGCGCTGCACCGCGACCCGGTGCGCTACCCGGAGCCGATGAGCTTCCGGCCCGAACGCTGGCAGGACGGCGGCGGCACCGGGAGGCCGTCCTTCCTGCCGTTCGGGGCGGGCAAGCACAAGTGCATCGGCGAGGCCTTCGCGTGGGCGGAGCTGACCGTCGCGGCCGCGACGATCCTGCGCCGCTGGCGGCCGGTGGCGGTGCCGGGCGCCCGGGCCCGCGAGGTGGTGTGGACGACGGTCCAGGCGCAGGGTCTGCGGGTGCGGCTCGCGCCGCGCGGCGCGCGCTCCCCGCGCGGCGGCGCCGCGGCGGCCTCCCGCGAGGGCGATGCCACCTCCTCACCGGAGGGCACAGCACCCTCCTCGCCCGCCGAGCCGCCGCCGGGCCGGTGCCCGTTCACCGGCGCCACCGGCGCGACCGCCCCCGCGGCCCCCCCGGCCGCCACCGCCGAGGCGGGCCCCCGCCCGCCCCGTGACCTGCGCCTCGCCGCCGACCGGCACGCCGACTGGGCGCTCCGCCGCGGCCTGCTCACCCCGGCGGAGCTGCCCCGCTACCGCGCCTACGCGCTGCACGAGCTGATCGGCCACGCCTTCCCCCGCGCCCGGGGCGCCGAACTCGACCTCCTGGTGGACGTGCTGGGCTGGTTCACCATCCTGGACGACTGCTTCGACGGCTCGCCCGGCCGCCACCCCGCCGAGGCCCGCGCCCTGGTCGACCCGCTGATCGCGGTCCTCGACGGAGCCCGCGGCACGATCCCCTCCGAAAGCCGACTCCTGCTCTCCTGGCGGGAGTTGTGGAAGCGGCAGACCGCGTCGATGTCCCCCGAGTGGCGCGCCCGGGCGGCCCGGGAGTGGCGGGCCTGCCTGGCCACCTTCCCCGCCGAGGCCGACCACCGCTCCCGTGGCACCGTGCCCGCCCTCGGCCTCGACCTGACCGACACCATGCGGCTGCGCCGCCACGGCAGTTGCCTCTACCCGTTCATGAACATACTGGAACGGGTCCACGGCGCCGACGCCCCGGCCGCGATGCACGCGGAGCCCGCGCTGCACCGGCTGCGCGCCAACACCGCCGACGCCGCCACACTGATCAACGACCTCTACTCACTGAAGCGCGAGGAGCGGCAGGCCGGGGCCGCGTTCAACACCGTTCTCACCCTCCAGCGGGCCCACGGCTGCACCCGCGGCCGGGCGGTCCACGCGGTGCGCACCCGGGTGGTGCGGCTGCGGCAGGAGAGCGAGGAACTGCGCCGCGAACTGCTGCACCGCCACCCGGCCGGGCGCTGGTACCTGGACGGCACCAGGGAGCTGGTCGCCGGCGTGCAGGCCTGGACCAGCACCAGCGATCGCTACCTGGTGCCGGACCGCGGGCCGCGCCGGTGAGCCGCCCGTCCTTGCCGCGCTACTTCCGGCCGCCGAGCGCGAACAGCAGCAGCACGAAACCGGCGAACAGGTGCGTGGCGAAGATGTAGATGCCCGCGCGGATCAGCATCGCCTTGCGGCGCCGCTTCTCCTCGCTCGTACCGTCGTCGCTCGTGCTCTCGCTCATGGTGGTGCTTCTCCTCGGATCGGGCGGACGGGCCGGGCGCGGCTCAGCGGGACCGACCGCCGGAGGCGCGCAGCTCGGTGAGCAGCGCGCCCTGGTCGGTGATCAGTTCGGTCAGGATCCGCCGGGCCGCGCACAGCAGCTCGGCGACGTCCGGAGTGCTGAGCGCGTACACCACGGTGTTGCCCTCGCGGGTCGCCGTGACCAGCTGGGTGCGGCGCAGCACCGCGAGCTGCTGGGAGAGGTTGGACGGCTCGACCTCGATCTCCGCCAGCAGCTCGCGCACCGGCCGGGGGCCGTCCTGGAGCAGCTCCAGGACCCGGATCCGCACGGGGTGGCCGAGGGTGCGGAAGAACTCCGCCTTGGCCTGGTACAGCGGTACCGGCATCGTCCGCTCTCTCCCTCTGGTCCGGCTCGATGGTCGTCCGGCCGGGCGGGGATCGATGCCGCGGCCGGTAGGCATCATCGCGACAGATGAAGATTTCTTCAAGTCGTCACAGTGCGTCGCCTCGGCGCGCCGAAACCCGGCATGCCCCGGCCGGGCGATCCGCCGTGCGGTCGCACCCCGGCCGGGGCATGCGTACGCCGGGCCCGGGATGCTGCCAACTCCCGGGCCCGGCAGTCACGATGACGTGTCGTCAGCAGACTACAGGCACATCCACCGTGGCCGGCACCTGGCCGCTCCAGAACCCCTCGACGTCGAAGGACACGTGCACGGTCGACCCGCACGGCACGGTGGCCGAGATGCCGTCGACCCGCACCGTGGACACCTGGAACACGGTGCGGCCGCTCACCGTGCCGAGCGAAGCCCCACCGGCCACGTTGGCCGACAGGTGGGTCACCAGCTCCTTCGGCGCCGGCGGCCACGGGGTGCCCGGGGACGGCGGGCCGGCCAGGCCGATCTTCCCGTAGATCGCGACGCTGTCACCGGTCACGTCGGCGCAGGCATAGGTGGCCAGGCCGGCCTGGAGGCTCTGGTACCCGCAGGTGGTGACGGTGGTGGCGGTGGTGGCAGCGGCCGGGGCCGCGGCGAACGCGGGGACGGGGGCCGAGAGCAGGGCGGCGGCGCCGACGGCGCCGGCGGCGATCCGGGTGATCCGGTTCATGGGTTCCTCCTTGAAGGGAACGAGGACGGACAGGGACAGGTGATGTGGCACATATGACATTTCACAGGCGCACGACAGGAACTTTGCCATGCGATTCCGATGCTCTGACCCCGATTTGGCCTTCGAACCGAACCCTCGTCCGAAACCAGATCCTCAATGGCGCAATCACCCTCGAAGAGCCGAACGGGTCCACCTTCTCAGGCAACGCCCGAGTTGAGCCCGGGTGAACCGCACCCGAACCACCGCCCGGACGCGCCCGCGGCGCCGCTGCCGGAGGCGCCGGCAGGCCGCCGCGGCTCAGCCCAGTGAGCCCCGCAGGGCGTCGACCCGGGCCACCGCGTCGGCGAAGGCGTGCCGGTCCAGGCGGCCGTCGTCCAGGGCGGCGGCCAGCGCCTCGGTGGCGTCCTCGGCCTGCTGCGGGTCCCGGGCGGAGCAGAGCAGCAGGTCCATCCCCGCCTGGGCGGCGGCCAGCGCACGGTCGCCGGCACCGCCGTACGGGGCGAGCGCCTCGGCCTCCAGGGCGTCGGTGACGGTCACGCCCTGGAAACCGAGCCGGCCGCGCAGCTCGCCCTGGACGATCGCGGGCGAGAACCCGGCCGGGCGGTCCGGGTCCAGCGCCGGGTAGACCGCCCAGGAGGTCATCACCAGCCGCACGCCCGCCGCGATGGCGGCCCGGTACGGGGCCTCGCCGCGGGCACGGAGCTGCGACAGCGGGACGTTCAGGGTGACCGGGCGCTCGTCGGTGTTCGCACCCCGGGGCGCGGCCCCGAGACCGGGGAAGTGCTTGGCGGTCGCGGCCACGCCGAGACCCTGTTGGGCGGTGAGGAAGGCACTGCCCAGCTGCGCCACCGTGGCAGGGTCCTGGCCGTAGGAGCGTTCGGGGTGGTCGATGAAGTTGTCCGGCTTGTCGTAGACGTCGAGCACCGGGGCGAGGTTGAGGTTCAGCCCGGCGTCGGCGAGGGTCCGGGCGGCGCCGGCCCCGGAGTCCGTCGCCGCGGCGACCGGGTCCGCCGCCAGTCCGACGCGGCGGGCGGAGAGTTCGGGCGCACCGGGCAGCCGGCGGACCTTGCCGCCCTCCTGGTCGGTCATCAGCAGCAGGGTGCGTGGATGCGGCGCCTCGGCCGCTGCCTGCTTCAACTCGGCGACCGCCTCGGCGAGTTGCTCCGGGCTGGTGACGTTCTCGCCGAACAGGATCACCCCGGCTGCCCGCCCCTCCCGGAGCGTCCGGAGCACCCCGGCCGGCGGTGTCGGACCGGAGTACGACAGGACGATGCGCCGCCCGGCGAGCACCCGGGAGTCCTCCTGCTCCTGGCCGGCCATCGCCGCGCTCCTCTCGCTCGGGGCACCGTGCGGCGGGGCGGGCGAGCCGAGCGGCACCGGCCCGAGCGCGGCCCCCATGACGGCCAGCACCACCCCGAACTGGGCGACACTTCGGAACGGGGCCATCACGCCTCCCGGGTCGTCATTTGACTTCGGCATGTCAACATACCCAGGGGCGTGACTCTGCACTCCCCCTGCACCAGATTCATCCGGCGGTCCGACTTTGCACCACAGAAGGTCACGGCGGCCACACTCCGCGCCGCCCGCGGCCGCGACGCGCGGGCCCGGCACCCGCCACCGGCGAGGCGCGCCGGCTGGACCCGGCACACGCCTCAGGGCGAACGGCGGACCAGGCGGCCCAGGACGGCCAGGCCCTCGGCGATCTCGGCCACCGAGCCCGCCGCGTAGCCGAGGACCAGCCCGGGCTGGTACGGGAGCCGGGCGTGCCAGGACAACGGCTGCACCTTGACCCCCTCGGCCAGTGCGGCGGCGGCCAACTCGGTGTCGGTGCGGCCGGGTTCCTCCGGCAGCGTCAGCATGAGGTGGAGGCCCGCCGCCGCGCCGTGCACGGTGGCTCCCGGCAGGTGGGTGCGGATGGCGGTGATCATCGCGTCCCGGCGGCGGCGGTGCCGGCGGCGCAGCAGCCGCAGGTGGCGGTCGAGGTCGCCGGACTCCATCAGCCGGGCGAGGACCAGCTGGGGCAGCACCGGGTTGCCGAGGTCGGCGAAACGCTTGGCGTCCAGGACGGCATCCCGCAGCCGGGCCGGGACCAGCAGCCAGCCCGTGCGCAGCGCCGGGGCGAGCAGCTTGGAGATGCTGCCCGCGTAACAGACCCGGTCCGGCAGGGCGGCCCGCAGGGCCGGGACGGGCGGGCGGTCGTAGCGGTGCTCGGCGTCGTAGTCGTCCTCGATGACCAGGCCGCCCTCGCCCGCCCAGCGCAGCAGCTCACGCCGTCGGTCGCCGCCGAGGACGACGCCGGTCGGATACTGGTGGGCGGGGGTGAGCAGGACGGCCGGGGCACCGGTGGCACGCAGCGCGTCGACCCGGACGCCCTCGCCGTCGACCGGGACGGGCGGGGTGGCGGCGAGCCAGTGGGCGAGGTGCTGCCGGGCGCCGAGTGAGCCCGGGTCCTCGACCGCGACCTCGTTGATTCCCGCCCGGCCGAGGGCACGGCCGAGCAGGGCCAGGGCCTGGGCCGTGCCGGCGACGATCAGCACCTCGTCCGGGTCGGCGCGGATGCCCCGGTTGCGGGCCAGCCAGTGGGCGACGGCCCGGCGCAGGGCCGGGGTGCCGCGCACGTCGCCGTAGCCGAGGTCGGATGCGGCGAGGCCGTCGAGGACGGCCCGTTCGGCGCGCAGCCAGGCGGCGCGGGGGAAGGCCGCGAGGTCGGGCACGCCGGGGGTGAGGTCGATCCGGGCAGGGGTACCGCGCAGCAGGTCGAAGACCTCGGGTTCGGGATCGTCCCGGAACAGGGCGGGTGCCGGGCGGGGCGGTTCCGTCACGGGCGCCTCTCCCGGTACGGCAGGGGCCGCGACCACGACCGTGCCGCCCCGCCCGCGGCCGGCGACCTGTCCCTCCTCGGCGAGGCGCTGGTAGGCGTCGGTCACCACCCCGCGGGAGACCCCGAGTTCGGCCGCCAGCACCCGGCTGGCGGGCAGCCGGCTGCCGACCGGGAGCCGCCCGTCGGCGACCGCCTCGCGCAGTCGGCGGGCGAGCCAGTCGGTGAGGCCGCCGGACGGGGCGTCGGCGGTGTCGAGCTGGAGGAAGTCGGCGCCGGTCTCTTTGGACCGGTCGGATGCATCGGCTTTGGACCTGTTCACCGGACCATAGTGGCGGCGAGGGTGGGGCCATGACCACGGAGACGACGGCGCCCGCGGATGCGGCAGCACCTGGGCACCACCACGACTACGTCCACGGCTACTCGGAGAACGAGGCCCAGCGCCTCGGCGACCAGGCCGACACCCTCGCCGAACTGCTGCACGCGGGCACGGCGTACCCGGCGGGCAGCCGGGTGCTGGAGGCCGGCTGCGGGGTGGGCGCGCAGACCGTGCACCTGCTGGCCGCCAGCCCGGGCGTGCGGCTGACGGCGGCGGACCTCTCGGCACAGTCGCTGGCGCAGGCCCGGGCCCGGGTGGCCGCGCAGGCGCCCGCCGCGGACGTCACCTGGCACCACGGCGACCTGCACCGGCTGCCGTTCCCGGACGGCTCGTTCGACCACGTCTTCCTGTGCTTCGTACTGGAGCACCTGCCGGACCCGACGGCCGGGCTGGAGGCGCTGCGCCGGGTGCTGCGGCCGGGCGGAACGATCACGGTGATCGAGGGCGACCACGGCTCGGCGTTCTTCCACCCGGAGAGCCCGGCGGCCCGCCGCACCATCGACCACCTGGTCCGACTGCAGGCCCGGGCGGGCGGCGACGGCCTGCTCGGCCGCCGCCTCCACCCGCTGCTGACCGCGGCCGGCTTCGCGCGGGTGTCGGTCCGCCCGCGCACGGTCTCCGCGGACGACGCCCGGCCGGCCCTGGTGGAGGGCTTCACCCGGCGGACCTTCGTCGCCATGGTCGAGTCCGTCCGGGCGGAGGCGCTGGCCGCCGGGCTGACCACCCCGGAGGCGTTCGACCGGGGCATCGCGGAGCTGCGCCGCGCGGCGGAACCGGGCGGAACGTTCCACTACACGTTCTTCAAGGCGGTGGCGGTCAGGCCGTAGCGCGAACCGGTCCGGGACGGGCACCGGCCGGGGCGGAGCCCGCGGGCGGGGTCGTGGACGGGGGTCACGACCGAGTCCGCAGGAGCCGCTTCCCGGCCGGACACGGGGCGGATGCGGGCCCGACTACTCCCCGAGGTCCGCCAGCAGGGAGCGCATCGCCTCGACGAGCGCGGTCCGCTGCGCCTCGTCGAGGCCCGCCAGCATGCGGTGCTCGGTGGCGAGGTGGTCGGGCAGCGCCCGCTCGATCAGGGCGTGGCCCTCGGGGGTGAGGGCGACCTCGCGGCTGCGGCCGTCCTGGTCGCTGCGGGTGCGGGTGACCAGACCGCGGGCCTCCAGCCGGTCCAGGCGCTGGGTGATGGCACCGGAGGTGACCATCGCGGACTGCATCAGGCCGGTGGGGGTGAGGCGGTAGGGCGGACCGCTGCGCCTGAGGGTGGCGAGGACGTCGAACGAGGCGGCGTCCAGCCCGTGCTCGGCGAAGGTGCGGTTGAGCGCCGCGTCCACCAGCCGGTAGAGGCGCTTGAGCCGGCCGAACACCTCCATCGGGGAGACGTCCAGGTCGGGGCGCTCGGCACCCCATTGCGCGACGACGCGGTCCACATGATCTGCCACGGGTTCAGGGTAGCGATCCCGCCCGGATTCCTTAGCGGTGAGGTAACCGTGAGCCATCTCACTCGTCCGGCGCGGTGAAGAATGCCTTAGTGCTGAGATAGATTGCCTTAGTGCTAAGAAATCGGCTCGCCCTCGTCCTGGTGACGGCCCTCGCCCCGGCGGTCTGGGGCACGACCTACCTGGCCACCACCGAACTCCTGCCGCCCGGCCGCCCGCTGCTCGCCGCCGTCCTCCGCTGCCTGCCCGCAGGGCTGCTCCTGATCGCCCTCACCCGCCGCCTGCCGCAGGGCAGTTGGTGGTGGCGCTCACTGGTCCTCGGCGCACTCAACATCGGGGTGTTCCAGGCCCTGCTCTTCATCGCCGCCTACCGCCTGCCCGGCGGCATCGCGGCCACCGTCGGCGCCGTCCAGCCGCTGATCACCGCCGGGCTCTCAGCCCTGGTCCTCGGCGACCGGCTCACCCTGCGCACCGTGCTGTCCGGCATCGCGGGCATCGCGGGCGTCAGCCTGCTGGTGCTGCGGGCCGACGCCGAACCGGACACGATCGGAGTGGTCGCCGCACTCGGCGGCGCCGTGGTGATGGCCGCCGGCATCGTCCTCTCCAAGCGCTGGGTCTCCCCCGCGCCGATGCTCGCCACCACCGGCTGGCAGCTGACCGCCGGCGGACTGCTGCTGGTGCCGGTCACGCTGCTCACCGAGGGTGCTCCGCCCTCCCACTACACCCTCGCCAACGTGCTCGGCTACGCCTACCTCTGCCTGATCGGCGCGGCCGTCACCTACGCGCTCTGGTTCCGGGGCCTGCGGGAGCTGCCGCCGACCTCGGTCTCCTTCCTCGCTCTGCTCAGCCCGGTGGTCGCCACCCTGCTCGGCTGGCTGGCGCTCGGCCAGGACCTCAGCCCGCTCCAGGCGTTCGGAGCGCTGGTCGTGCTCGGCTCGCTGCTCGCCGCCCAGACCCAACGGCCGCGCACCGCACCGCGTTCGGCACCCGGGGCCGAACCGACGACCGACCCGCGGTCCGTCCGCGAGAACGCCTGACCCCGTCCCACGACCGTTCCCACCACTTTCAGGGAGTACCCCATGCGCATCACCGTGTTCGGCGCCACCGGCAACGTCGGCAGCCGGGTCGTGGCCGAGGCCCTGGCCCGCGGCCACCAGGTCACCGCCGTCGTACGGGACCCGGCGAAGCCGCACGGCCTGCCGTCCGCCGTCACCCTGGTCGTCGGCGATGCCCGCAACCCCGAGGACGTCGCCCGGATCGCGCCCGGGCAGGACGTGGTGGTCACCGCCACCCGTCCGGTGCCCGGCAGCGAGCACGAGCTGGCCATCGCCACCAAGGGCCTGCTCGCCGGGGTCGCCGGCACCGGCGTGCGGCTGCTGGCCGTCGGCGGCGCGGGCAGTCTCCTCGTCCCGGGCGGCGGCGGGACCACCCTGGTCGACAGCCCCGGCTTCCCCGAGGAGATCCGGCCGATCGCCCTGGCCTGCAACGAGCAGCTCGACCTCTACCGCGCTGCCGGCCCGGACGTCGACTGGACGTACCTGAGCCCTGCCGCGGTGCTGGAGCCCGGCGCGCGCACCGGCCGGTTCCGGATCGGCCACGACGACCTGCTGGTCGACACCGAGGGCAACTCGGCGATCTCCATGGAGGACCTCGCCGTCGCGCTCCTCGACGAGGCCGAGCAGCCTCTCCACCGCCGGGCGCGTTTCACCGCCGCCTACTGAACGCCCGGGCCACCCGGCGCCCCCGCCCCGGCGGGGGTGTACCCAGCACCACCCCGAAGACGGCAGTGGGGGTGATCGATCATCAGACCGGGCTCGGACAGGATCGCTTCCGTGACCAAGACCGAAGCCCAGAGCACCACCGCCCGCACCACCTCGGCCCAGCGGACCGCGGCCGGCGCGGCCGGGCGCGCGCCCCGAGCCCGCCGCGCCGCCCTGGCCGTCGCCGCCACCGTCCTGGCAGGCCTGGCCGTGCCCGCCACCGCCGATGCCGCCACCGGCCGCGACCCGGGCGACGCCGACCCGGCGCCCGCCCGCTACACCCACCAGATCCTGAACTGGCAGCCCTGCGCCCGACAGCCCGCCCTGGACTGCGCCACCATGACCGCCCCGCGCGACTGGCACCACCCCGGTACCGGGGCCGACCTGACCATCGCCGTCTCCCGGCACCGGGCCACCGACCCGGCCAAGCGCCGGGGCACCCTGCTGATGGCCGCCGGCGGCCCCGGCGGCAGCGGCCTGCTGCGCCCGGCCGGTCTGGCCACCGGCGCTCCCGCGGTCGGCGCCGCGTACGACATCGTGGGCTTCGACCAGCGCGGGGTCGGCGAGAGCACCAAGGCGGTCTGCCAGACCCCTGAGGAGTTCCAGGAGTTCCTGGCCGGCGACTACCGCGACCAGTCCCCCGCCGCGATCGACCGCGTCATCGCCAACTCCAGGAAACTCGCCGCCGGTTGCCAGGAGCGCAGTGGCGACCTGATCCCGTACCTGACCACCGAGCAGACCGCCCACGACATCGACCTGTTCCGCGGCCTGCTCGGCGAGCGCAAGCTCAGCTACTACGGCCCGTCCTACGCCTCGATGATCGGCGCCTACTACGGGACGCTGTTCCCGCACCGGGTCGAACGGATGGTGCTGGACAGCAACATCGGCTTCGACGGCACCTGGGAGACGTTCGAGCTGGGCCAGCCGATGAGCTTCCAGCGCCGTTTCGACGAGGACTTCGTACCCTGGCTCGCGGCCCGGGACGCCACCTACCACTGGGGCTCGACGCCGGAGCAGGTGCAGGCGCACTGGGAGCAGCGGCGCGCCGCGCTGCACGACTCCCCCATCGTCGAGGGCTCGGTGACGATCGGCCCGAACCAGCTGGACAGCCTCGCCATGTCGGCGATCTACCGGGCGTCCGACTTCCCCGCCCTGGCCCGGATCCTGGCCACCGTCGACGACTGGCAGGGCGCCGACCCCGCCGTCCGGGCGGCGGCCGCGAAGGCCTTCAACAGCTACCTCAGCCCGGAGTTCCTCGCCGAGTACTTCGCGGTGACCTGCAACGACACCCCGTGGACCAGGGACCTGGACACCTGGATCGAGCGGGGCGCCGAGAACACCGCCCACCGGCCGCTGGCCGGCGCCCGGACGCTCGCCTTCAGTGCGGTCTGCGCCGCATGGCCCGTCGCCTCGGCGCCCAGGGTCAAGGTGACCGGCGCCCACCTGCCGACCACGCTGATGCTCAACTCGGTGCACGATCCGGCGACCTACTACGAGGCCGCGTTCGGCGCCCACCGCGCGCTGCGCGGCTCCAGGCTGGTCACCGTCACCGGGAACGGCGACCACGGCCAGTACCCCACCTCCAACACCTGCGTCAGCGGGGTGGTCGAGCGCTACCTGCTGGAGGACACCGCGCCCGACCGCGACCTCACCTGCCCCTCCCCGCAGGCCGGTTGACCGGACCGGTACTCAACTCCGGTTCCGCGCCCGCAACCTGGCCCGGAGCCAGGCGAAGCCGACCGCCAGCCCGGCGAAGCCGCCGACGGCGAGCTTGATCCCGGCCTTGGCGACGATCCAGCCGATCCACGGCACGGACCACCCCAGCCAGTGGAACACGGCCAGCAGCACCGCGGCACCGAACACCGCCGCGAGCACCGTGACCACGACGGCGGCGGCCCGCGAGAGCTCCTGCGGGCCGTCGGCATGCTCCCCCGCGGCCGTGCCGCTCGGGCCGGTGGTCGGGCCGTTCACCGTCTCGTTCGTACCCCCCTCAACCATGGGGATGATGATACGACTTCAGCGGCAGGCGTGATGGGTGTCCCCGAGGTACTCGCCGGTCTCTCCGTCGGGGAAGCTGACGGCCATGGTGACGCGGTACTCGTGGACGTCCTCCCGGTGCCCCGGCACCCGCGCCCAGGCCAGCGAGTGCACCTCGGCCTCGGGCGCCTGGCGGCACCAGGCAGCGGCCTCCTCCAGGGTGCGGGCGGCCGACCGACCGGTGCACACCACGGCGGTGTACGCGGCGACCGCGACGTCCGCACCGGCGCGACAGTCGCGCGACGCCGCCCGGACGGCCGCGGCGGCCCGGGTGAGGTCCCGGGCCAGGTCGTCCACCACCCGAGGGGGAGCCGGAAGGACGACCGCTCCCTCGGCGACGGTCTCCGGCAGGTTCGCGCTCACGGTCCGGACCTCCATCCGCATCATCACGCGGCACAGCATGCCGGGCAGCGATTCCTGGCATGCCCACTTTCACCAGAACGTCACCCGTCCAGGGCCGAGTGGGGCCGCACCCTGGCGTCCCGGCGTCCGCCCTGGTAGGGGGCACCGAGCCCGGCTTCCGATGTTCCGGCAGGTCAGGAGGGTCGACGGCGGGCGGCGCCGGGGGGCTCGAAACACCGCGCACGCACCACCCCCGCGCTCCGAACCGCCGGTCCGGCGCCTGGGAGCGCCCGTCCCAGCACAGTTGGTCTTTCGGTCAACTTTCCGTACCGGAAGCGGAGTTGCCGCCGGGTGGCGGCCGGGGAGGGGCAGGCGGCGGACCTCCCGGGACGGAACGGGGCCCGGCCGCACCCCTGCTGAGGTGCCGAGTTAACCCCTCGGAGGGCTCCGGTCCGCCTCCCGGTCACCCTGTCCCTGTCAGATCGTCGTGATACTAATCGTCCCGGCGGCGGGCCCTGTCCTCGACTGGACGGGCACTATGACGACAACTCAACCGTTCCGGGAGGGTCCGGGCGGCGACGGGGAGGGGTAGCGGATGACGGTGCGGATCGGCAAAGCCAGGGGCGGGCGCAAGCTCCGGATCGGCAAGCGGCTCACGGGCACGGCGGCAGCCTTCGCCGCGCTGGCCGCGCTGACCGGATCTCAGGTGACAGGCATCGGGCTCGCCCCGGTCGCAGCCGCCGACGCCGGTCCGACGAACGGCTCGGCCGGGCAGGACGCCGGCCGCACCCTGCCCGGCGGCGGCCCCTCGACCGACATCCCCGGCACCTTCGGCACCGGCGTCCCGGCCGACGGCGGCGGCACCCTCCAGCTCCCGCAGCCCCCCGGCACGCTGCCCGGCCCGCCCTCGGCCGGCCCGTTCGCGGCCAACGGGCCCGCACTGCCCGCCACCGTGTTCGCCGCCTACCGTCAGGCCGAGGCCTCGCTGGCGCAGCGCTCGCCGGGTTGCCACCTGCCCTGGCAGCTGCTCGCCGCGATCGGCCAGGTCGAGTCCGGTCAGGCCAACGGCGGCCAGGTGGACGCCGCGGGCACGACCCTGACCCCGATCCTCGGCCCGGCCCTGGACGGCAACGGCTTCGCCGCGATACCCGACACCGACGGCGGCCGCTTCGACGGCGACGCCCGTTGGGACCGCGCTGTCGGGCCGATGCAGTTCATCCCGTCCACCTGGGCCTCCTGGGGCGTGGACGCCAACGGCGACGGCAAGGCCGACCCGAACAACGTCTTCGACGCCGCCGAGGCCGCCGGCCGCTACCTGTGCGCGGGCGGCCGCGACCTCGCCGACCCGGCGCAGCTCGACCGGGCGGTGCTCAGCTACAACAACTCGGGTGAGTACCTGCGGACGGTGCGCAACTGGATGGCGCACTTCGGCAGCGGCACGGTGACGACCGTCCCGAACCGGCCCGGGTCCCCGGTCCCGCCCGCCTCGCTGCCCACGCCGTACCTCCCGGCCCTCCCGACCGACGGTGCGGGCACGGGGGCCGGCAGCACGCCCACCACGGAGCCGCAGCCCACCACTCCGGCCACTCCGGCTCCGGAGCAGTCGCCGAGCGCCCAGCCGACGACGACCCCGAGCGCCACCACCACGCCCACGCCCGGCGGTTCGACCTCGCCCGCCGCGACGCCGACGACCACCCCGAGCGGCGGCACCTCCCCGACGGCGACCCCGACCGGCACGCCCACGGGCACCCCGACGGGCACGCCCACCACCTGCCCGGACCCGACGGCCACGCCCACCGGCACGCCCACCCCGACGGGCAGCCCGTCCCCGACCGCCACGCCCACCGGCACCCCGACGGCAACGCCCCTCCCGGGCTGCCCCACTCCCGCCCCGACCGCGACGGGCACCCCTGGCAGCGCGCCCGGCACCACCCCCAGCGCCGCGTTCTCGCCGTCGGCCGCCCCGACGAAGTGACCCGACGGGCGCGGTTCCTCCCGGGGAACCGCGCCCGCTCGTCGGCTGACTGCCCGCCAGGCCGGCCCGCTACTGCGCCCGGGCCGCGCGGTGCTCGCGCCAGCGGCCCAGCATCCCGTGCAGCTCGTCGATCATGAACTCGAAGAAGGCGGCGCTCTCGGCCAGCCGCTCCCCCGCCACGGTGCCGGCGCCGACGGTGACTTCGCCGTCGCGCAGCACCCGGATCCAGCGCAGCATGAGCTCGTCGCGCCGGGTCAGTGACTCGAACCAGGCGTCATCGAGCACCCGGTAGCGGTCGCGCCGGGAGCCGGGCTCGCGCTCCTTGGCGACCAGGCCGATCTGGATCAGGTAGCGCATCGCGCCGGAGACGGCGGCCGGGCTGATCCGCAGGCGTTCGGAGAGCTCGGCGGAGGTGAGCACCCCACTCTCCTCCGCCATCAGGCAGGAGAAGATCCGGGACGGCATCCGGCCCATGCCCGCGACCACCAGCTCCGCCGCGAAGCGCTCGACGAACTCCGACACCGCCGTGTCGTCGCTCCCCTGCTCCGGGTTCCCGGCCTCCTTCGCCCCCTGCACCACGCTGCTCCCCTTTCCGATGACCGCTCATCGCCGATCGCACTTTAACGTCTTCCAAATCTTCACGTTTTTCTGAATCTACGGTAGCTTCGCAAGCATGACCAAGGCCATCACCCTGTCCGGCCTGCGCAAGACCTTCGGCCGGACCACCGCGCTGGACGGCCTCGACCTGACCGTCGAGGCCGGCGAGGTCCACGGCTTCCTCGGGCCCAACGGGGCCGGGAAGTCCACAACCATCCGCGTCCTGCTCGGCCTGCTGCGCGCCGACGGCGGCAGCGCCCGGATGCTCGGCCGGGACCCGTGGCACGATGCCGTCGAGCTGCACCGCCGCCTCGCCTACGTGCCGGGCGACGTCGAACTCTGGCCCAACCTCACCGGCGGCGAGGCCATCGACCTGCTCTCCCGGCTGCGCGGCCGGCTCGACCGCCGCCGCCGGGACGAGCTGATCGAGCGCTTCCACCTCGACCCCACCAAGAAGGGCCGCAGCTACTCCAAGGGCAACCGGCAGAAGGTCGCCATCGTCGCCGCGCTCGCCTCCGACGCCGAGCTGCTGCTGCTCGACGAACCGACCTCCGGCCTGGACCCGCTGATGGAGGTGGTCTTCCAGGACGTCGTGCGCCAGGCCAAGCACGAGGGCCGCACCGTCCTGCTGTCCAGCCACATCCTGGACGAGGTGGAGAAACTGGGCGACCGGGTCAGCATCATCCGGCACGGCAAGGTGGTGCAGAGCGGCACCCTCGGCGAGCTGCGCCACCTCACCCGCACCACCGTCGAGGCGGAGACCCTGCGCCCGGTCGCCGGGCTGGACACCCTGACCGGCGTGCACGGTCTGCGCACCGAGGGCAACCGGGTCCACTTCGCCGTGGACGGTACCCGACTCGACGCCGCCGTACGGGCCCTGAGCGCGGCCGGGCTGCGCAGCCTGGTCAGCCACCCGCCCACCCTGGAGGAGCTCATGCTGCGCCACTACGGCGACGAGCTGGCCGCCAACGGGCACCGCGTCGAGGGCGAGGCCCTGCGATGACCGCCACCGCCGCCGGACCGGCCGCCGGCCGCACAGCCGCACCCCACCGCCCGGCGACCCGCACCACCCTGGCCGGCACCGTCGCGCTGCTGCGCTTCGCCCTGCGCCGCGACCGGTTCCGGCTGTCCGCCTGGGTGCTCGGCCTCTGGCTGGTCACCGTGGCCACCGCCAACAGCGTCCACACCGTCTACCCGACCGCCGCCGACCGCGCCTCCATCGCACACGGCTCGGACAACCCGGCGGTGCTCGCCATGAGCGGTCCGGCCCACTACCTGGCCGACTACACCTGGGGCGCCATGCTCGGCCACCGGATGCTCGGCCTGCTGGCCGTGCTGGCCGGCCTCATGAGCATCCTGACCGTCACCCGGCACTCCCGGGCCGAGGAGGAGAGCGGCCGCGCCGAACTGGTCCGCTCCGCAGCCGTCGGCCGGCACGCCCCGCTCGCCGCCGCCCTGGCCGCCGCCGCCGTCGCCGACCTCGCACTCGGCCTGCTGCTCGCGGCCGCCCTGCCCGCGCTCGGCATCCCCGGCCTCACCGCCGCCGGATCGGCGCTGTACGGCGCCGCGGCCGCCCTCGCCGGGCTGCTGTTCGCCGCGGTGGCCGCCGTCACCGTCCAGCTCAGCGCGCACGCCCGGACCGCCTCCGGGCTGGCCCTCACCGTGCTCGGCGCCGCCTACGCGCTGCGCGCCGCCGGGGACGCCGGATCGGGCGCCCTGTCCTGGGCCTCCCCGATCGGCTGGCTTCAGCGCAGCTACCCGTTCGTGGACGACCGCTGGTGGCCGCTGCTGCCCGCGCTCGCCCTGACCGCCGCGACCGGTGCCGCCGGGTTCGTGCTCAGCAACCGCCGGGACCACGGCGCGGGCCTGCGCGCCGCCCGCCCCGGCCCGGCCAACGGCAGCCCGGCCCTGGGCACCCCGCTCGGCCTCGCGCTGCGCCTGCACCGCGGCCTGCTCGGCGGCTTCGCGGCCGCCCTGCTCGTGCTGGGCGCGATGTACGGTTCGCTGCTCGGCAACGCCGACTCGATGCTCAAGGACGTCGGGCAGATCCGGGAGGCGCTGGCGCGGCTCGGCGGACACACCCTCGCCGACTCCTACGCCGCACTGACCATGCTGGTGGTCGCGGTGGTCGGCGGCGTCCACGCGGTGCTGGCCACGCTGCGCCCGCGCGCCGAGGAGAGCGCCGGACGGGCGGTGCCGGTGCTGGCCACCGGCGTGTCGCGGTCCGCCTGGCTGGGCGGGCACCTGGCGGCGGCCCTGCTGGGCTCCACCGCCGTGCTGCTCGCGGCCGGCGTCGGCTTCGGCCTGGCCGGGGCGGCGTCCAGCGGCGACGGGGGCGCGTTCCTGCGGCTGACCGGCGCGGCGCTGGCCTTCGCGCCCGCCCAGTGGGTGACCGTGGGTTTCGCCGCGGCGGTGTACGGCTGGCTGCCCCGGGCCACGCCACTGGCCTGGCTGGTACCCGCGTACGCCTTCGTGATCGGCTACCTGGGCCCGCTGCTCGGCCTCCCCGCAGGACTGGACCGGCTCTCCCCGTACGGCCAGGTGCCCCGGCTCCCCGCGGCCGCGATGGACTGGACGCCGCTCGCCGTACTCACCCTGGTCGCGGCCGCTCTGATCGCCCTGGCCCTGGCCGGGTTCCGGCGCCGCGACGTCGACTGACGCCGGGCGCCGGGCCCGCGCCGGACGGTCAGAGGTGCTTGACCAGCTCCGGCATCAGGTCCTGGAAGGTCCGCCCGCCGGCCGGCTGGCCGATCGCCGTCATCTGCCAACCGGTCGCCGTGCGCTGCACCTTGGCCATGATCTGCGCGGTGTACGGCCCACCGCCGGTGAGCGTGTAGCGGGCCAGCTCGGTGCCGGTGGTCTCGTCCACGAGCCGGCAGAAGGCCGCCTCGACCTCCTGGAAGGTCTGCCCGGTGAAGGAGTTGACGGTGAAGACGATCTGGTCGACCTCGGCGGAGACGGTGGTCAGGTCGACCGTGATCGACTCGTCGTCGGTCGCGTCGCCCGCGCCGCCGACCAGGTTGTCCCCGCTGTGCCGGACCGAGCCGTCGTTGCTGTTGAGGTGCTGGAAGAAGACCACGTCCACCGGCCGTCCCTGGGCGAACAGCACCGCCGAGGCGTCCAGGTCGATCTCCCGGCCTGCGGCGAGCAGCTTGGCGAGGAAGCCCTTGCGCTCCGCCGCCTTCCAGCCGAGGCCCATCCGAACCAGGCTCAGCTGCCCACCCCCCGGCTTCTCCAGGCTGATCTTCTGCCCCTTGGCCAGCGAAACGCTCATCGCGTCCTCCTCGTTCTGCCACCGCCCGTGCCGCGAATCTACAGCACTGTAGAGAATTTATGATCATCGACGGTGCCCTGCCAGCACCTGTACCCCGTACTCCCCCGGACCTCACCCCGACAACGGTCCGCACACTGAGGGAACCGGCGCTCCGACGTCTGGCGTAGCCGCGGACCGCAGCCGGACGACCGGGGCGGCGCACGGTCTAGGGTCGGCCCCGAGGCGGCACCCGGCTGCAACGGCGCGCCGTCCGCGCACCGATCGCAGTGCTCACGACCGTTCCCGGGCCGTGCCGAAGCGCGTCGGCCCACTCACGCTGGGGGGACCACCATGCCCGAGCAGCACGAAGGAACCGAACAGCACACAACACCGGAACGACCGGGGGGATCGCGCCTCGGCCGCCGGCGGCTGCTCCGGGCCGGCCTCGGCGCGGGCGGCGCACTGGCCACCGTCCGACTGCTGCCCGGCGGCACGGCCTGGGCGGCCGCGGCACCGGACACCGACCACGGCACCGCCCAGTACGACGGCAGCTGGCCCGCCACCACCCGGGCCGCCGCCCTGCGCACCACCACCTCCGCCCAGACCTGGCCGGACTGGGCCCGCTACGCCCGCATCGCCGACGGCACCTTCAACGAGCCCGCCGACATGCAGGGCGCCGTGGACGCCCTCAAGGCGCAGGAGGTCAGCGTCATCGAGCTGGACACCCTGCTCTCCGACTGGCTCACCGACGCCCAGTTCGCCGCCCACATGGCCGAGGTGAGGACGTTCACCGGCCTGGCCCACGCCGCCGGGCTCAAGGTCGTCATGTACTACCCGTCCCTGGAGCTGATCTCCCCCGGAGGCGAGAAGGGCCGCTCCTTCTACAAGAACGACCAGGGCAAGAACTGGGTCCAGCGCGACCTCGCCGGCAAGCCCAACGTGTTCTACGGCAGCGTGGTGGTCTGGGTCGACCCGGGCGACGAGAGCGTCTGGCTCAGCCCCAACTCGCCCTGGCGGGACTACTACCTCAAGCGGATCAAGGGCGTGGCCGCGACCGGCGTGGACGGTATCTGGCCGGACGTCCCGATCTACTTCGACGGCGTGCTCTCCTGGTGCGACGCCTCCACCTGGGGCGCGGCCGCGTTCAAGTCCGACACCGGCCTCGACCTGCCCAAGGCCGCGAACTTCGCCGACCCGGTCTTCCGCCGCTACGTCGAGTGGCGCCACCGCAACCTGCTCCGGTTCCAGCTGGACATCGCCGACGCGGGCCGTTCGGTCAACCCCGACCTGGTCACCTTCGTCGAGACCGTGTCGATGGACTACCGCTACGCCACCTCGATCGGCCTGGACGGCGGCTACCTGCGCCAGGCCCCCGGCGCCGTCAGCCAGGTCTGGGAGGTGGACATCCTCGGAAACTACGACGGCATGCGGCACGCCACCGCCTCCGACTGGGTCTGCCTGATCTCCATGTACAAGTACGCCCGCGCCGCCAGCGGCACCAAGCCGGCCTGGGCGTTCTCCTACGGCTGGCAGGCCGACGACGCCTCGCTGGTGATGTCCCAGCTGATCGCGGCCGGCTGCAACCCGTACGAGGTGAAGACCCCGTTCAAGAACGACACCGTGGACGCCGCGATGCGCACCCGGATGTACCGCTTCGTACGCACCAACCAGGCGAAGCTCTACGACCCGGTCTCGATCGCGCAGGTCGGCGTCTACCACTCCGCACCGTCCCGGGACTACGTGGCCCCGGGCGAAGGCAACGGGATGTACGTCAACGCCACGGCCCCGGCCGGGATCACCGACTGGTGGGGCGGCGACGACCCGCAGATGAGCTGCGCCTCGATCCCCTGGCTCGGCGAGTTCCGGGGCACCGTCAAGGCGCTGGTGTACGCCCACGTCCCGTTCGACACGGTTCCCAGCCCCGGCCTGACCGCCGACGACCTGGCCCGCTTCAAGGTCCTGCTGCTGCCCGACCTCCAGGCGGTCTCGGACGCCGAGGCGGCGCTGCTGCGCGGCTTCGTCGCGGCCGGCGGGACGATCGTGATCACCGGCCCGGCGCCCACCGCGCTGGACGAACTGGGCGGCCAGCGCAGCGAGTTCGCGCTCTCCGACGTGCTCGGCCTGCGCAGGGCCGACCCACTGCCCGCCACCAGGCAGAACTCCTACGGCAGCGGCAGCTGTTGGTACGTCAAGGCGCTGCCCGGGCTGAGCTACCTGACCAAGACCGACCAGGCCTCGGCGGACCAGCTTCTCACCGCCGTCCGGCAGTCCGCCCCGCCGGCGGTCACCCTGGCCGGGGACCGCCGGATCTTCCTGGACGCCCGGCGGCTCGGCGCGGACACCGTCGTCCACCTGGTGAACTTCACCAACTTCGGCGACACCCCGGCGGCGTTCCGCAGCACGCCCGCCAACTGCACGCTCTCCTACGCCCTCCCGGCCGGGGCGAGCGTCACCGCCGTCACCGTCGCCGGCCCGGACGGCACCGACCCGGCGCCCAAGGCCGTCCCGTACACCGTCACCGGCGGGACGGTCAGCGTGCCGCTGACCGTCGCGCAGTACTCGGTGGTGACGATCACCGTCGGTTAGCGACGGCCTCGCGGGGCACCGGGACACGCCAGAGGGCGGCGGGGTTGGCCTCGCCGCCCGGGGCGGACTCGAAGGCGATCCACTGCCCGTCCGGGGACCAGCTCGGCGCACCGTCGTAGGCGGTGTCGTCGCGGGTCACCCGGACGGGAGGGGCACCCGGGGTGCGGCCGTCCGCCGGGACCACGAAGACCTGGGCGTTCGGCAGGTCGCCCAGGTTGGAGGAGAAGACCAGGAAGCGGCCGTCCGGGGACCAGCTCGGATCGGTGTGCTCGCCCGGCGCTTCGGTGACCCGCCGCAGTCCGCCGCCGTCCGCGTTCACCGTCCACAGCGACCAGTCCTCGCGGCCCGCGCTCCGCCGCTGGAAGACGATCCGGTCGCCCTTCGGGGACCAGTTCGGCTGCCGGTTGTCGGTGCCGGTGCCCCGGCCGTCCACCAGTAGGACGGGCGCACCACCGCTGCGGCGGACCTTCCAGAGCGAGCCCTGCCCGGCGGTGTCGTCCTGCACCGCGGCGCGCTCCGGCTCCCGGCTCTGCTGGAAGACGATCCACTCGCCGTCCGGGGAGAAGCTCGGCTCGCTGTAGCCGCTGTCGTCGGCGTGGCTGGTCACCCGCTCGGGGGCGCCGCCCGGCCGCATCAGCCAGACCTCGTCGTGCCCGGACTCCCGGTCGGTGGCGAAGGCGAAGGCGTCGGCGGCGGCGTTCCAGCTGCTGCCGGGGAGGTTGACGGCCGCCTTGTCGGAATCCTCCAAGACCTTGCGCGGCGCGCCGCCGTCCAGCGGCAGGATGCCGAGGGCGGCGGCGCCCTTGTTGTAGCCCTCGCTGAACTCGGTCAACAGCACCGAGCGGCCGTCCGGGGCGAAGGCCGGGTTCTGCGCGCTGTGGCCGCCCCCGGCGCGGTAGAGCAGCCGGGCACCATCGGCGCGGCGCTCGGCACCGGCCGGGGTGGCGTCGGCCGACGGCGCACCGGTCACGGCCGGGCCGCTCGGCGACGGACCGGTCGGGGACGGACCGGTCGGGGACGGGCCGCTCGGGGACGGGCCGCTCGGCCCGGGCCCCGGCCTCTCCTCGGAGGAGGAGCCGGAACCGGAGCCCGAGCCGCCGCATCCGGCAAGCAGCAGCGCGACGACGGCCAGTGCCGCCGGGAGCATGCGAATCCTCATGCCCCACAAGCTAGTTGACGTAGCGTCAGGTGTCGTACGCCGCCAGGCGGATCAGTCGTCGCCGTCCAGCAGGTGCTGCCGCACCTCGTGGAAGGTCCAGGCCCCGCCGACCGGCCGGGAGAAGACCCACACCAGGTCGAACCGGTCCGGCCAGGCCGCGGGCACACCACTGTCGGCCGCACCGAGCGCCTCGACGATGCGCGGGATCCGCGAGTGCTCCCAGCAGATCAGCACCGGCTGCGCCCCGGCCAGTGCGGAGCCGGCCAGCGCCGACTCCTGGGACTCGGCGTACGCGGTGTCCACGGTCAGCCCGAGCCGTCCGGCCAGCGGGGTCACGGTCTGGCGCATCCTGTGCGCGCCGCCCAGCGGGCCCCGGTCGGCGGCGGCGAGGATCCGGGCCGGGGTGCGCAGGCCGGGCGCGGGCGGCACGAACAGCGCGGGCAGCGCGTTCGCCCGGGCCCAGCCGGCCCCGGTGAGCGACTTGCCGTCCGGCCGGCCGCTCTCGTCCAGCCCCGGATGGCCGCCGTCGGGCTTCTCGCCGTGCCGGATCACCATCACGAAGGCCTCACGGCCCGGGTCGCTCGCTTCGGCCGTCGCGGCGGTCCGCTCCGGCTTTCCGGCCGAGCAGCCCGCCAGCCCCAGCGGGGAGGCGGCCGCCAGTGCGCCGAGCACGGCCCGCCGACCGGGCCGGCCCGTCACCCGGCGCTCCGCTCCAGCCGCACCAGCGCGTCCACCGCGACCCGGCCGCCCGCCGCTCCCCCACCCGCCCCACTTCCCTCGCCGCCCTCGCCGCCCTTGTGCCCGGGCTCGCCGCCCACCGTGCGGTGCACCCGCTCGGCGCGGACGGTGCGCAGCCCTCGGTCGGCGAGGTCGGCCAGGACGTCCTCCGGGGTGAAGAGCACGGCCGGGTCCTGCGGGCCGCCGACGCCCTCGGTGAGGTTACTCAGGTCGTGCCCGATGACCAGCAGGGTGCCGCCGGGGGCGAGCGCGTCGGCGGCCCGGCGCAGCGCGGCCCGGCGGTCCGCGGCGGGGATCTGCAGGTAGGCGACCAGGACGAGGTCGTAGCCGGCGGCGGGGGCCTCCAGCTCGCGGGCGTCGCCGTGGCGCCAGGTGAGCCGGTCGGCCACCTCGTCGGGCAGGTCGGCGGTGAGCCGTTCGGCGCGCTCCAGGGCGACGGCGGAGAAGTCCAGTCCGGTGACCTCCCAGCCCTGGGCGGCCAGCCAGATGGCGTTGCGACCCTCTCCGGCGGCCAGGTCGAGGGCATGGCCGGGGGCCCTGCCCGCCAGTTCGCGGACCACCCACTGGTTGGGCGCGGCTCCCCACACCAGCTCGCTCGCGGCGTAGCGGTCGTCCCAGTCCTGGCTGTCCATCGCGCCTCCTCCGTTCGACGGGCCTGCTCGTTCCGGCCAACCTACCGGGCCACCGCCACCCCGACCGCCGATACCCGGGCCGCCGCCCGGGCCGGAGGCGGTCCAGCGGGCGGACACCCTTGACGGCGAATATTGGTCCAGTCCAATCTGTTCAGTCGTGACGTGCACGGGCCGGCCGCCCGGCGCGTCCGCGCACCACTCGTCAGCACGCGTCACCAGCCCGCGCGCCCCCACCGCGCCCGGGCCGGCTCCCCTCGGCCCGTCCGGGCCACCGCACCGCCGGAACCCCCACACATCCGGAGGACCCACCGCATGCACGACCGTGTCCTGCCCGCAGCTCAGCCCGCCGGGGAGCGCGCCGGCCGCCGGGCCGCCCAGCGCAGAAGAGCCACCGCACTGGCCCTGGCCGCCACCCTGACCACCAGCGGCGCCGCCATCGCCCTGACCTTCGGCTCCGCCTCGGCCGCCCCGGTCAACCTGCTGGCCAACGGCGACTTCGAGGCCGGCACCCTGGCCGGCTGGACCTGCTCCAACGGGTCGGTCGTCACCACGCCGGTGCACGGCGGGAGCCGCGCGCTCAGCGGCGCCGCCTCGGCCGCCGACACCGCGCAGTGCCAGCAGACCGTCACCGTCCTGCCGAACACCACGTACACCCTGGCCGGCTGGGTCCAGGGCAGCTACGTCTACCTGGGCGCCACCGGCACCGGCGTCAACTCCTCGGTCTGGACGCCGGGCGGGACCGGCTGGAACCAGCTGAGCACCACCTTCACCACCGGCGCCACCACGACCTCCGTCACGGTCTTCACCCACGGCTGGTACGGCACCGGCACGTACTACGCGGACGACCTCACGCTGACCGGCCCGGCCGGCCCGACCGCCACCGGCAGTCCGACCGCCGGCCCGACGGCCACCGCGAGCCCCACCGCGACCGGAAGCCCCACCGCTACCACCAGTCCGACGGCGACCGGGAGCCCGACGGGCACCCCCACGACCACCACCCCGACCCCGACGGGCACCGCGAGCGGCCCGGCCGGGGACGGCAAGGTCACCACCCCGACCGGCTTCGCGGTCACCAGGACCACCTCCAACGCGGTGGTGCTCACCTGGCAGCCATCCACCCTCACCAGCGGTGACGGCCCGGTGTCCTACAAGGTGTGGTCCAACGGCCAGCTGGTCGCCACCTCGATGGGCACCTCGGTCGCGGTCAGCTCGCTGCTGCCGGGCAAGAGCTACACCTTCAGCGTCCAGGGCTACTCCGGCAGCCACGCCTCCGCCCAGTCCGCGCCGGTGAGCACCACGACCGCGGCCGCCCCCGCGCAACAGCCGATCCGCTCGGCCTACTTCGACCAGTGGGGCGTCTACGAGAACGCGTACCACGCGAAGAACGTCGACACCAGCGGCGCGGCGGGCAAGCTGGACGTCATCCACTACGCGTTCGCCAACATCGACCCGACCAGGTTCACCTGCTTCCAGGCGGTGAAGGCCTCCGACTCGGCCAACGAGTCCAACCCGAACGCCGGCGACGGCGCGGGCGACGCCTACGCCGACTACCAGGCCGACTACAACTCCGGCACCAGCGTGGACGGCAGCAGCGACACCTGGGAGCAGCCGCTCAAGGGCAACTTCAACCAGCTGCGCCAGCTGAAGGCCAAGTACCCGAACCTGCGCTTCACCATCTCGATCGGCGGCTGGACGTACTCCAAGTACTTCTCCGACGCGGCGGCCACGGACTCCTCCCGGAAGGCCTTCGTCTCCTCGTGCGTCGACATGTTCCTCAAGGGGAACCTGCCGACCGGCGTGGCGGGTGACGCCTCCGGCGGTCCGGCCTCGGCCGCGGGCCTCTTCGACGGCATCGACCTCGACTGGGAGTACCCGGGCTCGGCCGGCGGCCACACCGGCAACCACTTCTCCGCGGCCGACAAGCAGAACTACACCCTGCTGCTCAAGGAGTTCCGCACCCAGCTGGACGCCCTCGGCGCCGCCCAGGGCAAGCGGTACCTGCTGACCGCCGCGCTGCCGAGCGGCCAGGACAAGGTCGCCCAGCTGGAGACCGACAAGATCGGCGCCTACCTGGACTACGCCGATGTGATGTCCTACGACATGCACGGCGCGTGGGACGCCACGGGCCCGACCAACCACCAGGACCCGCTGCACGACAGTCCGGCCGACCCGACCACGCCGATCACCCCGGGCACCCGCAAGTACAACGTGGACACCACGCTCGCCGCGTACACCACCGGCCTGCCCGAGTACGGGATCCCCGGCGGCTTCCCGGCGAACAAGATCGTGCTGGGCATCCCGTTCTACTGGCGCGGCTGGACCGGCGTCCCGGCCGGCGCCGGCTACGGCCTGTACCAGAGCGCGACCGGCCCGACGGCGAAGAAGCCGCTGAGCCAGGAGTCCGGCCTGGCCGCCTGGAAGGAGCTCAACGCGACCGCGGCGCAGACCCACTGGGACCCGGTCACCGAGAGCAGCTGGGTCTACGACGGCACCAACTTCTGGACCGGCGACACCCCGCAGGCCGTCCAGGCGCGCGGGGCCTACGCCAGGAGCAAGGGCCTGGGCGGGCTGTTCGCCTTCTCCCTGGAGAACGACGACGCCTCCGGCACGATGCTCAACTCGATGGACAGCAGCCTGCGCTGACGGTTGGCCAGGACCTCACCGGAACGAACTGCGACGGCCCGCGCGGAACCTC
>NZ_JBHVFE010000039.1:0-34009 GCF_042801945.1 Kitasatospora sp. NPDC057542 | reverse complement strand
CGGCAGGGGGCACCGCTGTGTCGCCGCTCAGGTTGTGCCGTTCGGTACAGGCGCGGGAGAAGCGGTGGGGGCCATCGTTGAGGCACCACGAGCGGGGCCGTCCGGCCCAGGGAAAGGAGCCTCAGCATGTTCGCGCGCCTCTGCCACCCCGGCGTCCTCCGTGCGACGGTTGTTGCGCCCGCCACCCTCCTCGGGATCGGGCTCGGGCTCGGGCTCGTCCGGCAGCGATCAGGCCGTGTGCCGTGCCTGACCCACCACGGCCGGATCGACCGCGCCCGTGAACCGGCCCTGCCCGAAGCAGGTGCTGTGCTGCGTCCCGGTGTCGTGCGCGGCGGTCTGCGCGAGGGCGTACTGGAACGGCACCCCGATCGCCGCCACCGGCAGCAGTACGCACAGCAGAGCGTGCCCCAGGCCGATCCGGAACGTCCTGCGCCGAACGGCGGTGACGAGTTGCCAACCGCCCCAGCACACCGCCACGACGCCCAACACCAGCCCCGCCCAGGCGAGCGGAAGTACGTGAGCCGGGGCGCCGGGGCTGTCCTGGCAGCGGCTCACGAGCCTGCGGACGTCGCCGTCCGCGGCGAGCGTCGGCACACTGCATGCCCACCCGAGGCAGCCGAGCAGCAGTGGGCCGCCCGCCCCGAGCCACCGGGGGGAGCGCTGTTCTTCACTCATACGCCTAGTACCAGTCCGGGTTCACGCGGACGAAGTGAAGCTTCTGGTGCCCGCGCTGCTCCTGGAAGCTGTCGATCCGACCGCCCACACTCGCGTTCTGCTGGCCGCCGCTGTGCTGGGTGTAGCGGATGTCCCCGTCCGGGGTCACCGCCGTCACCACCGCAGTGTGGTGGACGACACCCTTCTTGTCCTGGGAGTCCTGGTCGGAGTCCTCCTCGTAGTAGACGATGTCCCCGGGCTTCACCTCGTCCGGCGAGACCTCCTGGCCGCCGTGGCGCATCATGAAGTCGTGCATGTTCTGCGCCCCGGCCCAGCTCTTCGAATAGTCGAGCCGCTGGTCGAGCCAGTCACCGCCCGCATCGTCGCTGCGCCCCCAGGTGTCGTCCCCGCGCCACCCCCACCACTGGTCCCACTTGGCGTGCACGCCACCCTGGCGCAGCGCCTCGGAGGCGAAGTTGGTGCAGTTGTCGTCGAAGACGTCGATGGTGGTGTCGTTCCAGTGCTCCAGCGCCCACTGCACCGTCTTCACCCGGTCGTACTTGGCGTCGGGCCCACCGCGCAGACCCACCTTCACATCGTCGGGGATGCCCGGGAGGTTGGCGAGGGTCACGGGATCGGAGAGCATCAGCTGCTTGCGCTGGTTGTCGGTCAGCGCCTTCCACCAGTCGGCGACCAGCCGGGGGTCCTGCCCGCTGGGGATGTCCCCGGTGTACATGGACAGTTCGGTCTGTGAGGCTTCGCGCTGAAGCTGGTCCAACGCCTTGCGCGGGTCGGTCTCGCAGGTCGCTGCGGCGAGCTTTCGCAGCTCGGCGGAGGCCAGCTTGTCGGCCTGGGAGGCCTCGCGCAGCGCCTCCTGGAGCATCGCGTCGACCTCCTGGACAGCGTTGTCGTTCGAGGGCGCCGCGCCGCCGCTGCCGTGGACCGTGGCGGTGGTCTCGTCGACGGTGAGGCCGCACTGCTTGGCCATGTCCAGAGCGGAGTTCAGGGTGAGCTTCGCCCGGGTGATGCTGGCGCTCAGCCCGTCGAGGACCATGACGACGCCGCGCATGATGTCCGCGCCGGCCTCCAGGATCTGGGCCTGCTCCTGGAGCTTGCGGCCGGCGGCCTCGCCGACCCTGTCCTTCCAGTTCTCCTTGAGCGGGTCCACACCGTTGGCGTGGATGTCGTTGACGGCCTGCCACGCCTGCTTGGACAGGGCGAGCCAGGAGCCGGCGGCGGCGTCGACGTCGATGCTGTTGGCGGCCTTGAGCGCTGCGATGGTCATCGTCACGGTTGCGGTCCCGCCGCCGTCCCCGAGAGGTCGCCGAGTGCCGCGTCGAGACGGCGGGCGTACTCCTGGTCGGCCTGGTCGTAGGAGTGTGCCGATTCGTGCAACTGCGCCGAATGGAGGTGAAGTTGATCGACGACCGACTTCACGTGGGCCTGCCAGGCGTCGGCACAGTCCTTCAGCGCCGGACCGGAGTCCCAGGCCGACATCGTGTCGGCGGCCGTGTGGCTGTTGTCGAGCCAGTGCCCGACGGGTCCGAATGTCTTGGCGGACTCCGTGAGGCCGTTCGCCGACTGTCGCAACGCGTGTGTCTGGACATGGATGTGGTTCACGGTCAGTTCCCCCTACCCGGCTATGTCGACTCTGGTCGACATGGGTGCGGCCATGCTAACGAACGGATTGGAAGGGAAAAGTCATCCGAAAGTCATGAGAAAGCAATCCGTTAGGGCCGGCCGCCTTCGTTCCTGCCGACTCGGGACAGTCGGTCAAACGCCGGGCCGTCGCTTTGGCCCGGGCCGGGTTGCCAGACTGTCCCCTGGGGAGCTGGGGAGCTGGGGAGCTGGGGAGCTGGGGAGCTGGAGGGGCTGGGTGGGCGCGCAGTGGCTGACCCGACGCCCTGGAGTCCCGCGGCGCCGCCGCGCCGGCCCGCTCCTGCGTCGAGGCCCTTCGTCCCGCAGCCGCCGCCCACCGGCCCGACCCGAGCGTGCCTGAACGCCGCCCGTCGACAGGACGCGGCCCGGGGCGGGCGGGGCGGCTGGGTCGACCCAGGTGCCGTCGATGACCGCGAACTGCTTCGACATGTCGCAGCTGCCGTCTCGGCCGTCGTGTGCTCGGTTCGCGACGAGGGGCGGGGGCCGGTGTGCCGCGGAGTTCGGTCCGTCGCCCTCACGGCAGCCGCTCGACCACGACCATGGCCGCGTCGTCGTCCAGCCGACCGCCGACGTGGGCGAGCAGGTCGCGGCGCAGGTGCTGGAGCAGGGCGGCGGGGCGCTCGGCGCGCCAGGCGGTGACGCGTTCGGTGAGCGGGTAGAAGCGCCGCTGGGCGTCGCGGGCCTCGATCACGCCGTCGGTGTAGATCAGCAGCCGGTCGCCGGGCCGGAGCCGGAAGGTCTCCGTCTCGTACCGCACCGGTGCGAGTTCGCCGAGGCCCAGCGGCGGGGCGGGGTGAGGGGCGGCGAGGGTGGTGATGCCGTCGGGGAGCAGCAGCAGCGGGGGCGGGTGGCCGCAGTCGATCAGGCGGACCGGGGAGCCGTCGTCGGGGATGTCGAGCAGAACCGCGGTGATGAAGGACTCGCCGGACTCGCCGCTCTCCGTGGGGAGCTCCTCCGGCGCGGGGCGGGGCAGCGCGGACAGCGCCTGCCGGTGCTGCCGGTGCTGCCGGTCCCACCGGGACTGTTCGGCGAGCTGGGCGAGGTCCCAGCTGACGCTGCCATCCAGGTAGGCCGCCAGGTCGGGCAGCTCGGCGTGCAGGTGGGCGGCGGCCCGGAAGGCGCCGAGCAGCAGGGCCGCGTCGCCGAGCGAGGACAGGCCCTTGCCACGCACGTCGCCGACCAGCAGCCGGGTGCCGGTGGTGGTGCGGGCTGCCGCGTACAGGTCGCCGCCGACCTGCGCCTCGGCCTCGGCGGCCAGGTAGACGGAGGCCAGGTGCAGCGGTCCGATCCGTTCCGGCAGCGGGCGCAGCAGCACCCGCTGGGCCGCCTCGGACACCGAGCGCACCCGGGCCAGCTCGCGCTCGTGCCGCTCGCGCAGCACCCGCAGGCCGACGATCAGCACCGAGACGACCAGTTGTGCGCACAGCTGGGTCTCGATGTTGGTGCTGGTCAGATTTTCGCGGATGACGCCGATGACGCTCAGGGCGGCGAACGCGAGCGCGGCGACGGCGGCGGTGGCCCGGGGGCCGGCGAAGGAGGCGGTGAGGGCTGGGGCGACGATCAGCAGCGGGCCGAGGTGGACATCCGGCGGGGAGAGGATGTCGACCACGGTGATCAGCACGATCAGCGCGAGCGTGAGCGCCGTCAGCACCCGGCGGTCCGGTCGCCAGGCGCGGCGGCGGTCGGGGGGACGCGGCGCGGGCGGTGGGTGCGGCGCATCGGGACGCTGCCGGAGGGGCACTCCTCCTCTGTACACCGTGAAGGTGGCGGAGCGCACCCGGAGGCGCTGCGCCGGGCAGTTCTGCGGGCCGCCGTCAGCCCTCCTGGCCGTAGCGGGCCAGGTAGTCGGCGAAGCGGGCGACGTCCTCGTCCGACCAGTCGGTGAAGCGCGCGGTGAAGGAGAGCCGTCGCTGCTCGTTGGCGTCCCGCAGCAGGGTGAGCCCGGCCTCGGTGGCGCGCAGGATCTGGCCGCGCTGGTCGTCCGGGTCGGTCTCGCGGGCCAGCAGGCCGAGCTTCTCCAGGGCGGTGACCTGACGGCTGACGGTGGACTTGTCGAGCATGAAGTACGCGGCCACGTCGGCGGCCCGGCAGCCGCCGCGCTCGGTGATCAGGTCGAGGATGCTGTAGGTGACCAGGGACAGGTCGGGGTGCAGCTGGGAGGCCTTGTGCCGGGCGCGGCGGGCGAAGGCGGTCAGCTCGCGCTGGATGGTCTCGATGGACGACTGACGGCCGGGCACGGCGTTCCTATCTCCTCGATATTTGTTGCACTATACAACGGACTTGCCCGGGGTTGCGCGCCGCTCCGGCGACCGCTGCTCCGGTGCGGCCTGCCAGGCGCGGGCAGCGGCGATCCGGCTGGTCGTGCTCGGGTGAGTGGCGAACAGTAGCTCAAGCGCCCTCGACGGGTCGACATCGGAGACGTTCGCCACGGCCAGTCTGCGCTGCATGGCCACGAACTGCTCGACGTCCCCGGTCAGTTCGAGTGCGTGCCGGTCCGCCCTGGCCTCGATCCGGCGGCTCACCGCGCACTGCGGCGGCCCCGACAGCGCGCCCAGCAGCGCCGCGAGCGCCGCCAGCAGCGGCAGCGCCCGAGGGTCCGCCGGGCTGGTCGCCCCGGCGGCGTCCAGCAGCGGCCGCCAGGCGGCGAGCAGGCCGAGGACCGCCACCGCGACGGCCGCACCGACCGCGCCCAGCACGGTGCCGACCGGCACGTCCCGGTGCTTGACGTGCCCCAGCTCGTGTGCGACCACCAGCTCCACCTCGCGCGGTTCGGCGGCGGTCAGCAGCGTGTCGTACGCGACGATCCGGCGGGTCGCCCCGAACCCGGAGACGTACGCGTTGAGCGCGGTGGTGCGGCGGGAGGCGTCCGCCACCAGGACGTCCCGCACCCGGACGCCGTCCCGCTCGGCCAGCGCCAGCAGCGCGGTGCGCAGCGTCCCCGGGGGCATCGGGGAGAAACGGTTGAACACCGGCTCGATCAGCAGCGGGTGGAGGAAGGAGAGCGCGGCCGTCAGCAGCGCCGCCGCGCCCGCCGCCGGCAGCCACCAGCGCTGCGGCGACCACGCGGTCAGCGCGAACAGCCCGAGCACGAGTGGGAGGACGAGGACGAGGGTGAGCGCGAGGCCGCGTACGGCGTCCATCGCCCAGCCGGCCCAGCCCTGGGTCACCAGCCCGTACCGGGCCCGGACCGTCCGCACCCCGGCGCCGAACGGCAGTTGCAGCGCACTGCCGAGCAGCACCAGGGCCGTCGCGCCGGCCAGCACCCCGGCCGTCCGGGAACCGCCGAACCAGCCGCCGGCGACGGTCACCAGGGCGGCACCGGCCGGGGTGAGGCCGAGCAGCAGGGTCAGCGCCAGGCCCGCCAGCCGGCCGCCCAGTGCCCACGGCAGCTGGGCGCGGCGCAGCGCACGGCCCCGGGCGCGCTCGGCGGGGGTGAAGTCCGGGGCCCGGGTGCGTTCGGGGGCGGAGGTGAAGTCCGGGGTCGGGGCGCGTTCGGAGGCCGGGCTTTCGGGGGCCGGGTCGGTGTCCATGGCGGGGTGCGGCTCTTCCGGTCGGGGCACGGGAGGGGCGGTACGGTGGTTCAGCGGTGATCCAGCATGGCGTACCCGACCGGTCGGCGCTCACCCTGCGGCCCGGTGCTCACCCACGGGTGGGCGGTCGCTCACTCCTCGGTGGGCCCGGTTGCGCCGTGGACGCCGGCGCGCAGCAGCTGGTGGCCGAGGTCCACCAGGGCACGGCCGACCGCGAAATCGTCGCCGACCTCCGGGGCCGGCGCGTCGCGGGGGTTGCGGCGGGAGCGGGTGTCGCTGTGCAGCACGTTGCCGTCGGCGTCCAGCACGGCGTGCACCCGGGTGGTGTCCTCGTCCTCGACCACGTGCAGGCTGAGCTGCCAGTCCTTGGTGCGCACGGCGCCGCGAGCCTGCTGTTCGACGCCGGCGGCCACGGCCTGCGGCGGGGCGGCGACCGTCCCGTCGGCGCGGACGATCACCACCGGGCAGACCCCGTGCACCGCGCAGCGGGTGGACACCGAGCCGAGCAGCGCCCGGGCGAAGGTGCCCCGGCCCCGGCTGCCCAGCACCAGCAGGTCGGCCCCCTCGGCCGCCTCCAGCAGCACCTCGGCGGCGTGGCCGAGCACCAGGCTCTGCCGGACCTCCACCGGGCTGTCCGGGCCGAGGACCTGGTTGATCTCGGCGCTCAGCGTGCGGCGGGCGGTTTGCTCGAAACCGTCGTCCACCATCGGTGCGAACCACCCGTACAGCGAGGGGTACTCCCAGGCCGCCACCGCGTGCACCGTCGCCCCGGTCAGTACGGCCTGGCCGACCGCCCAGTGCAGGGCCGCCTTCGACGGCTCGGAGCCGTCGATGCCGACCACGATCCGGCGTGCCCGGGCCGGGGAGGGTCGGCTGCCGCCCGCGGGGGAGGCCTGATCGCCGCCCACGGGGGAGGGCTGATTGCTGCCCATCACGTCACACCTCCCGGCCTACGGCACGGAGCTCGCCCCCTCTACACCACGCTGCGCGCCCGCCCGCCTCCGCGCCAGGGACGCGGCGGCCGGGTCGGGCGGGGCGATTGGGACGGGTGGGCCAGGGGGCCGTCCGGGGAGCGGCCGCCGCCGCCCGGGCAGGGCCCGCCAGTGCCCTTTGTGGCCGGAATGTTGCGGGCTCGGGTCCAGGTGGTGGTGATTCGGTGGCGTAGGCTGACCGCGCTTGCATCATCCTCGGGGGGATCCACTCATGCGCCGTTTCGCGGCCACCGTCGCGCTGTTCGTCGGAATGACCGCCGTCGCCGCCTGCGGGCCGGACGACCCCGGCCCGGCCCCGGCCTCCGCCGCCCCCGTCCCGCCGAGCGCGTCCTCGGCGCCGGACGGCTCGCCCTCCGGCACGGCCCCGGGCAAGAGCGCCCCGCCCCGGCCCGACGGCACCATCACCGTCGCCTTCGCCGGGGACGTCCACTTCGAGGGCCGCACCGAGGCCCGGCTGGCTGTCCAGCCGCCCGAGCCGGCGCTCGGCCCGATCTCCCGCACCCTCGCCGACGCCGACCTGTCCGTCCTCAACCTGGAGACCGCGATCACCGGGCGCGGCGCCCCGGAGCCGAAGACGTACACCTTCCGCACCTCGCCCAAGGCGCTGTCGGTGCTCAAGGACTCGGGCGTCGACGTCGTCTCGATGGCCAACAACCACGCCGTGGACTTCGGCGCCGACGGCCTCACCGACACCCTCGCCGCCAAGGACTCCTCGCCGATCCCGGTGGTCGGCGTCGGGCGCAACGCCAAGGAGGCGTACGCGCCGTACGTCACCACCGTGCGCGGGGTGAAGGTCGCCGTGGTCGCCGCCAGCCAGGTCGAGGACATCACCAACCAGAAGTGGCGGGCCGGCGCCAACAAGCCGGGCATCGCCTCGGCGCTGGACGTCCCGGCGCTGGTCAAAGCGGTGGAGACGGCGAAGCAGCAGGCCCCGGTGGTGCTCGTCTACCTGCACTGGGGCGACGAGGGCAAGGCCTGCCCGACCGGTCCGCAGACCACCATCGCCAAGAAACTCGCCACCGCCGGCGCCACCGCCGTGGTCGGCACCCACGCGCACACCATGGTCGGCTCGGGCATGCTCGGCAACACCTACATCGGGTACGGCTTCGGCAACTTCCTCTGGTACGGCACCTCCAACTACGCCAACTCCAACGAGACCGGCGTCACCACCCTCACCCTCACCGCCGACGGCAAGGTGACCGGCGAGGCCTTCACCCCGGCCACCATCGACGACAAGGGCATCCCGGAGCCGGTCACCGGTGCCACCGCCGAGGCCGCCCTCAAGCGCCGCGACGGCCTGCGCGGCTGCACCGGCCTCTCCCCGGCACCGGCCGCCCCCGGCGCGGCGGCGCCTGCCCCGGCTCCGACCGCCCCCACCGCTCCCGGTTCCACTCCTCCCGCCTCGACTCCTCCCGCCAAGGCGCCGACGGCTCCCGCGAAGGCTTCGACGGCCCCCGCCGCACCACACTAGGGCGCCCGTCACGGGCGGGCGTGAGGAACTGACGACCGACCGACCCTCTCCGCAGCGCCCCGCCGAGGCCGCCACCGCCGCCTGGGCGGCCGCCGCATGCCCCCGACCTCCTGCCGGCCTCCCGCCGACCGCCCGCGTCCGCCCGGCGAGCCTCGCCTTCCGGCGCGTCGCCCTGCGCGGCGGCCTGCACCGTGCGCGGCATCTCGACGGCGAAGGCCACGACGGCTTCGACCCGGTCTTCGCGAGCCGCCTGCCGTAGGAACCCGCGGGGCGACCACAACGGGACACCGAGGCCGCCCGACCCGTCTGGGGCCGGGCGGCCTCGTCGTGTCCGGGCGTGCTTCCGGGGCGGGCGGCCGGAGCGAGTTGACGTTCGCACAGGCTCTCGGCGCGGGTGAGCAGCTATGTTAGGTTAGGCTTGCCTAATCTTGCTGGTCGGAGGGGATGTCCTGTGCAGCAACAGTCCGAATTCGCCGGTGTCGTCGCGATGGTCACCGGGGCCGGGCAGGGCATCGGCGCGGCCGTGGTGCGGGCGCTGGTGGCCGAAGGTGCCGTCGTCGCGGCCGTGGACCGCGATGCCGACAGGCTCGACGCCCTGGTGGCCGAGGTGCCGTCCGTGCGTCCGTACGTGCTGGACGTCTCCGACGCCCAGGCCGTGGACGGAGCCGTGGAGTTGGCCGAAAGTCAGCTCGGGCCGATCGGCACGCTGGTGAACGTCGCGGGGATCCTGCGTACCGCTCCGGTCGTCGAACTCACCGACGGGGACTGGGCGGACACCTTCGCCGTCAACACCACCGGCGTCTTCCACGCCAGCCGTGCCGTCGGCCGTCGGATGGCGGCCCGCGGACGCGGGGCGATCGTGACCGTCGGGTCCAACGCCGCGGGGGTGCCGCGGGCCGGGATGGCCGCCTACGCGGCGTCCAAGGCGGCGGCCACCATGTTCACCCGCTGTCTGGGACTGGAACTCGCCCGGTCCGGGGTGCGGTGCAACGTGGTGTCGCCCGGCTCGACCGACACCGAGATGCAGCGCGCGCTGTGGGGCGAGGACGCCGAGGCGGCCGAGCGCCGGGTGATCGAGGGCGACCCGGGCGCCTGGCGGGTCGGCATCCCGCTCGGGCGGATCGCCGCGCCCGCCGACATCGCGGAGGCGGTGGTGTTCCTGGCCTCCGACCGGGCGCGGCACATCACCATGCACGACCTGTACGTCGACGGCGGCGCGACCCTGCGCGCCTGAGTGGAGCCGAGCGGTGCTCCGCCCACCCCCTCCTCCTCGTCCTCCCGTAGAACCGTCCCAGACTGGAGAAACCGCCGTGACCACGGTGCACCACGCCCCTGCCGGGCCGATACCCGCCGGGCCCGACGCCCCGGCGACCTCCCTCGCCGACGGCCCGGACCACGCCGTCATCGGCGCGGCCAGCGGACTGCTCGGCCAGTACCGGGCCGGCTCCGACGAGACGTTCTTCGCCTCGCCGACCCGCACCCTGCTCGGCTCCGGTGTGCACGCCCGGGTACCGCAGGACGGGCGGCCGCTGCCGGTGCGGGTCACCGAGGCGCTGGCCGAGGCGGGCCGGGCCGGGGTCGAGCGGCCGCTGGTGGTCGGCGCGGTGGCGTTCGACCGGGACAGCCGGGTCGAACTCGCCGTCCCCGCCCGGGTCCGCACCGCCGGTGCGCTGCGCGACGACCCGTTGATCGCCCTGCCCGCGCCGTCGGCCGAGCGGATCGACTGGCGGATCGACCCGGTGCCCGCGCCGGAGGCGTACGGCGCGGGCGTCGCGGCGGCCGTCGAGCGGCTGCGCGGCGGGGAGTTGAGCAAGGTGGTGCTGGCCCGGACGCTGGAGCTGAGTGCCGCCGAGCCGCTCGACCTGCCCGCCGTCCTGCAGCGGCTGGCCCGGCGTGACCCGGGCGGCTACACCTTCGCCGTCCCGGCAGGCGGCGGCCGCACCCTGATCGGCGCCAGCCCCGAACTCCTGCTCTCCCGGCGGGGAACGGCCGTGCTGGCCAACCCGCTGGCCGGCTCGGTGCCGCGCAGCGAGGACCTCGGCGAGGACGTCCGGCGCGCCGCCGCGCTGCTGGAGTCGCCCAAGGACCTGCACGAGCACGCCGTCGTGGTGGACGCCATCCGCGAGGCGCTGGAACCGTACTGCCGCACCCTGGAGGTACCCGAACGGCCCACCCTGGTCCGGACGGCCGCGATGTGGCACCTGGCCACCACGATCCGGGGCGAGCTGGCCGACCCCGCGGTCTCCGCCCTGGAACTGGCCTGCGCGCTGCACCCCACCCCGGCGGTCTGCGGCACGCCGACGGACGTCGCGCGCCGGGTGATCGGCGAGGTCGAGCCCTTCGACCGCGGCCTCTACACCGGCATGGTCGGCTGGGAGGACGCGACCGGCGACGGCGAGTGGGTGGTCACCATCCGCTGCGCCGAGGCGCAGGGGCGGACGCTGCGGGTGTACGCCGGCGCGGGCGTGGTCGAGCAGTCCCGGCCGGAGGACGAACTCGCCGAGACCAGCGCCAAGTTCCGCACCTTCCTGGACGCCGCAGGGGTGGCCCGGTGACACCGCTGGACGGGTTCACCCCGTACCCCGCCGAGTTCGCCGAGCGCTACCGGGCCGCCAGCTACTGGCGCGGCGAGACCTTCGGGCGGATGCTGCGCGAGCGCGCCGCCGCGCACGGCGAGCGGATCGCCGTCGTCGACCCGGGCGGCCACTCGGTGGCGGTGACGGAGCGGCGCTGGACGTACGCCGAACTCGACCGCCGGGCCGACCGGATGGCCGCCGGACTGCTCGCCCGGGGCATCCGGTCCGGGGACCGGGTGGTGGTCCAACTTCCCAACGCCGCCGAGTTCTTCGAGGTCATCTTCGGGCTGTTCCGGATCGGCGCGCTGCCGGTCTTCGCGTTGCCCGCCCACCGGTACGCCGAGATCGGGTACTTCTGCTCCTTCACCGAGGCGGCGGCGTACGTGGTGCCGGCCGTCGAGAGCGGCTACGACTACCGCGAACTCGCCGGCCGGGTAAGGGCGGAGAACCCCGCGTTGCGGCTGGTCCTGGTGGCCGGTGAGGACCCGGGGGAGCACGTCCGGCTCGCGGACGTTCCCTGCGACGGTCCCGGCCCCGAGGCCTTCGGCGGCGAGCCCGGCCCCGGGGACGTCGCCTTCCTCCAGCTCTCCGGCGGCAGCACCGGTGTGCCGAAGCTGATCCCGCGCACCCACGACGACTACATCTACTCCCTGCGCGGCTCGGTCGAGCTGTGCGGGCAGGACCCGGACAGCGTCTACCTGTGCGTGCTGCCCGCCGCCCACAACTTCCCGCTCAGCTCGCCGGGTTCGCTCGGCACGCTGTACGCCGGCGGCCGGGTGGTGCTCTGCCCGCAGCCCGCCCCGGAGACGGCCTTCCCGCTGATCGAGCGCGAGGGCGTGACCATCACCGGGCTGGTGCCGCCGCTCGCACTGCTCTGGCTGGACGCGGCCGAACGCGGCGCCCGCGGCTACGAGAGCCTGGAGGTGCTGCTGGTCGGCGGCGCCAAGTTCAGCGAGGAGGCGGCCCGGAGGGTGCGGCCGGTGCTCGGCTGCACCCTCCAGCAGGTGTTCGGGATGGCCGAGGGACTGGTCAACTACACCCGGCTGGACGACCCGGAGGATCTGGTCACCACCACCCAGGGCCGGCCGATCTCGCCGGACGACGAGGTCCGGGTGGTGGACGACCAGGACCGCGACCTGCCCGACGGCGCCACCGGCCACCTGCTCACGCGCGGCCCGTACACCATCCGCGGCTACTGGAACGCGCCCGCGCACAACGCCGACTCCTTCACCGCGGACGGGTTCTACCGCACCGGGGACCTGGTCCGGCGCACCCCGACCGGCCACCTGGTGGTCGAGGGGCGGGCCAAGGACCAGATCAACCGGGGCGGCGAGAAGGTCGCCGCCGAGGAGATCGAGAACCACCTGCTCGCGCACCCCGCGGTGCACGACGCGGCGGTGGTGTCGATGCCCGACCCGTACCTGGGCGAGCGCACCTGCGCGTACGTGGTGCTGCGCGCCGATCACCGTGAAAAGCCCCCGAAGGGCGTCGAGTTGAAGCGGTTCGTGCGGCAGCGCGGACTCGCCGAGTACAAGGTGCCGGACCGGGTCGAGTTCGTCGCGGCCTTCCCGGCCACCGGGATCGGGAAGGTCAGCAAGAAGGACCTGCGCGCCGCGATCGCGGCCTCGCTGACCGCCGGCTGATCCCTTCCCGTCCGCATCCGGCTTCCGGACCGAATCCAAGGAGCACCACCGTGGGCCTGCCCCGCATCCCCCGCTATCCCATGCCCGCCGCCGAGGAACTGCCCGCCAACCGGGTCGCCTGGACGGTGGACCCGGCGCGTGCCGTCCTGCTGGTGCACGACCTGCAGAACCACTTCCTGGACGCCTTCGACACCGAGGCCGCTCCGGTGCCCGAACTCCTCGGCAACGTCGCGGTGTTGGCCGGGGCAGCGGGCGCCGCCGGCGTCCCCGTCGTGTACTCGGCGCAGCTCGGCGGACAGAGCCCGGCCGAACGCGGGCTGCAGCAGGACTTCTGGGGCCCGGGCATCCCGGACGACCCGCGGGCCACCGCGATCGCCGAGGCCGTCGCCCCGGCACCGGGCGACACGGTGCTCACCAAGTGGAAGTACAGCGCCTTCGTGCGCACCGAGTTGGAGCAGCTGCTGCGCGAGCAGGGGCGGGACCAGCTGGTGATCACCGGCGTGTACGCGCACATCGGGGTGCAGGCCACCGCCTGCGACGCCTGGATGCGGGACGTGCAGGCCTTCGTGGTGGCCGACGCGGTCGCCGACTTCGGCCCGGCCGAGCACCGCGGCGCGCTGGCCTGGGTGGCCGGGCGCTGCGGGGTGGTCACCACGGCGCAGGCCGTGCTCGGGGCGCTGGGGCCGGTCGCGGAGCCGGCCGCCTCGGGCGTCCCAGGGGTTTCGGACCTCGTGGAACTCGAAGGGGTGGGCGGGAAGTGACGGGCGCGGGCTTCACGGTGGAGCGGATCCGGGCCGAGGTCGCCGACCTGCTCGACGAGGACCCGGCGGAGATCCCGCTGGACGAGAACCTGGTCGACTGGGGGCTGGACTCCATCCGGCTGATGACCCTCGCCGCGCGTTGGCAGGAGGACGGCGCCGAGGTGGCGTTCGTCCGACTCGCGGAGCGCCCGGAGATCCGGGCCTGGGCCGAGCTGCTGGGCGCGGCGTGATGGCGGCGGGGGTGGGCGGGGCGGTCCGGGACGCGGTTCGCGGAGCGGAACCGGCCGCGGTGCCGCCCTCGGCGGCCTCGGTGTCCGAGCTGCCTCCGCTGCCACGTCGTGCGGTGCGGTACCCGGCGACCACCGCGGTGGGGCCGGTCGAGGCGCAGGCGGCCCGGACGCCGGACGCGCCGGCGCTGGTGCTCGCGGGCGGGGAGACCGTCAGCTACCAGGAGTTGAACGTCTCGGCCAACCGGCTGGCGCGCGCCCTGGCCGCCTGTGGGGCCCGCCCGGGCGCGGTGGTCGGCCTGGCGGCCGTCCGGCGTCCGGCGGAGCTGCTGACGGCGCTTCTGGCGGTGGCGAAGTCGGGCGCGGCGTACCTGCCGCTGGACCCGGCGGACACCCCCGGGCGGCGGGAACGGCTGCTCGCGGAGAACGCTCCGGTCTGCGTGCTGGGGGAGGGGGTGCCCGGGGCGCTGGCCGGGCTGGAGACGGGCGGCGAGCTGCCCACCGACCCGCCCCGGGCGCTCACCCCGCAGCACCTGCTCTGCGTCGGGTGCGGCCAGGGCGGGCGCCCGACCGCCGTCCGGCTCACCCACGCCGAGGCGGACCGCCGGGTGCGCGAGCTCCAGGCGGCCCACCCGCTCGGGCCGGGCGACCGGGTGCTGCACCTGGGCCTGCCGCTCTGGGAGTACCTGTGGCCGCTGCGGACGGGCGCCGCCGTGGTGCTCGCCGACCCGTGGCAGGAGGGCGAGGTCGGGGTGCTGGTGCGGGAGCTGGGCGTGACGGCGGTGCGGGTGGCGCCGGGGGTGCTGTTCGGCGGGTGAGGGCGGGCGGACGGCTTTCGGATGACAACTTTCAGCGAACAGATTTCGTTGTCTGTTCGCTGAAAGTTGTCGGCTGTCATTCGTTCGTGGCCGCCGTGGCCGCTGGAGCCGCCGCGAGGTCCCACACCCGACCTGCCGCCCGACCCGCAGCCAGGTCTGCCGCCGTCCAGGCCATCGCCACCGCACCGTCCAGCACCGCCCGCTCCGCCTCCGCGCCCAGCGCCGCCTCGGCGAACGCCGCCTCGTGCGGGGCGCAGGCGCCGCCGGTGATGTCCAGTACCGGATGGATCGACGGCACCGCGTGCGACACGTTCCCCATGTCCGTACAGGCGAAGGGCCCGCTCTCGACCGGCTCCGGCCGGCCGAGCGCCGCCGCGTTGGCCCGCCACAGCGCCAGCAGCCGGGGGTCGGAGCGCATGTCCAGGTAGTCCGGATCGGGCCGGGTCAGCTCCACCTCGCAACCGGCGGCGAGCGCCCCGGCGCGGAAGCAGTCCTCGACCCGGGAGCGCAGTTCGGCGAGGTCCTCGGCCACCGAGGCCCGGATCTCGTACTCGGCGCTCGCGCTGTCCGGGATCAGGTTCGGCGCCGTCCCGGCCGCCGTGGTGATGCCGTGCACCCGCCACTGCGGAGGGAGTTGTTGGCGCAGCAGCCCGATCGCGACCTGGGCGACGGTGAGCGCGTCGGCGGCGTTGCGCCCCCGGTGCGGGTCGAGGCTCGGGTGGGCGGCGCGCCCGGTGTAGCGGACGGACAGCGTGCCGAGCGCGAAGGAGTGGAAGTCGGCGACCTCGACGGGGCAGGGGTGGACCATCATCGCCGCGTCCACCCCGTCGAACGCCCCGGCCTCCAGCAGCAGCGCCTTGCCCGCCCCGCGCTCCTCGGCCGGCGCGCCGATCACCCGTACGGTGAGCCCGAGTCGGTCCGCGAACGGGGCGAGCCCGAGCGCCGCGCCGATCCCGGCGGCGGCGATCAGGTTGTGCCCGCAGGCGTGGCCGAGCCCGGGCAGCGCGTCGTACTCGCAGACCAGCGCGACGGTGACCGGTCCGCTGCCGAGGCGCGCGTCGAACGCGGTGGCCAGGCCGTGGGCCGGTGCGGTGACCGCGTAGCCGTGCGCGCGCAGCAGTTCGGCGCACCAGGCGGCCGCGAGGTGCTCCTCGAAGGCGGTCTCGGGGTGGGCGTGGATGCGGCGGCTGAGCGCGAGCAGCTCGGACCGGTGTGCCTGGACACGGTCGCGCAGGGCCTGCTTGGCGTCGGCGAGAGGCGTGGTCGACGGTTCGGCGAGGGGCTCGGTCGGGGGCATGGGCGGCGTCTCCGGATTGTCAGGGTCCCGGCCCTGCGGGGCCGTTGACCAGATCATATGAAGTTAGATTAGGCTAACCTAAGTAAGGCGTTCCGGATCCCCGAGGAGCTCTCCACCCCATGCCTGCCGTCGAAACCCAGATCGCCGACAGCCAGACCGCCGACATCCCCCTGCTCGCCGCCCAGGCCGCCATCTGGTACGCCCAGGCCCTCGACCCCGCGAGCCCGGTCTACAACACCGGCGACGCCGTCGAGATCACCGGTCCGCTCGACGAGGACCGGTTCGAGCAGGCACTGCGGCAGACGGTGGACGAGGCACAGGCGCTGAGCGCCGTCGTCGTCACCGGCCCGGACGGCACGCCCCGCCAGCGGCTGCGCCCCGGCCGCAGCTGGCCGCTGCACCACCTCGACCTGCGCGCCGCCGCAGACCCGGCCGCCGAGGCCGAGGCCTGGATGCGCGCCGACCTCGCCCGCCCGGCCGACCTCGCCGAGGGCCCGCTGTTCACCCACGCGCTCATCCGGCTCACCGGGGACCGCCGGCTCTGGTACCGCCGCATCCACCACCTCGCCGTCGACGCCTACGCGTTGACCCTCCTCGGCGATCGGGTCGCCGCCCTCTACGCCGCCCGTGCCACCGGCGCCGAACCCGCCCCGAGCCCCTTCGCCGGACTCGCCGAGGCCGCCGCCGAGGAGGCCGCGTACCGCGGGAGCGCGGAGTACGAGGCCGACCGCGCCCACTGGTCCGCCCGGATGGCCGGCGCCGGCCATCCGGCGACCCTCCCGGGCACCCCCGAGCCCGTCGCCGGTGACAACGGCAGCACCGGCGTCGCGTCCGGCGAATCGATCCGCCTCACCGCGGACCTGCCCGCAGGCACCCGCGACCGCCTGGAGCGCGCCGCCGGCGCCGTCCGCGCCACCTGGGCCGAGCTGCTCCTCGCCGCCGCGGCCGGCTACCTGCACCGCCTGACCGGAACCCAGGACGTCGTCCTCGGCCTGCCGCTCGCCAACCGCCGCGGCCCGGCCGCCCTGCGCGCCCCCGTCGCCGCCGCCAACGTGCTCCCGCTGCGCCTCGCCGTCCGCCCCGCCGACAGCGCCGAGGAACTGCTGCGCGCCGTGGTCCGCGAGCTGCGCGCCGTCCGCCGCCACCAGCGCTACCCGCTGGAGGACCTGCGCCGCGACCTCGCCCGCACCGGCGACCGCCGCGCCCTGTTCGGCCCGATGGTCAACATCAAGGCCTTCGAGAGCGACCTCGACCTGGCCGGCCTGCCCGGCACCGTCCGCAACCTCGCCGCCGGCCCGGTCGACGACCTGGCCCTGAACGTCTCGCCCGGCCCGGACGGCGCACTGCGCCTGGTCATCGACGCCGACCCGGCCCGCCACGGAGCCGCCTCCCTCGCCGCCCACCGCGACGGCCTGCTGCGCTACCTCGACGCCCTGGCCGACCTGCTGCTCGCCGACGCGCGGACGCCGATCGCCCGGATCGACCTGCTCGACCCGGACGGCCTGCGCCACGCCACCGAAGGCCGTACCGAGCCCCCGGTCGAGCGGACCGTGCCCGAGCTGTTCTCCGCCCAGGCCGCCCGCACCCCGGACGCCGTCGCCGTCCGCTGCGGCCCGGCCGCGCTGACCTACCGGCAGCTCGACGCCGCCGCCGACCGGCTCGCCCACCGGCTGACCGCCCTCGGCGTCCGGGCCGGCGCACCGGTCGCGATCGCCCTGCCGCGCGGCACCGACACCCTGGTCGCGATGCTCGCCGTCCTCAAGGCGGGCGGCGCCTGCGTCTGCCTCGACCTCGCCCACCCGGCGCGGCGCCTGGCCGCCGTGCTGGCCGACGCCCGCCCGGTCTGCGCGATCGGCACCGCCGAGGCCCTCGCCGGGCTCGACCTGCCCGCCGGCCTGCCCACCGTCCGGCCGGAGCAGGCCGACGGCCCGCCCGAAGCCGCCGGTGAGCCCCACACCGCCCCGCCCGCACCCCAACTGCACCAGCCCGCCTACGTGCTGCACACCTCGGGCTCCACCGGCCGCCCCAAGGGCGTGGTGGTCACCCACGCCTCACTGGCCAACCTGCACGCCGGCCTCGGCGAGGACCACATCGCCCCCGCCGTGCGCCGCACCGGACGGGACCGGCTGCGCGTCGCCCACAGCGCCTCGTTCGCCTTCGACGCCTCCTGGGACCCGGTGCTCTGGATGGTCCACGGCCACGAGCTCCACCTGCTGGACGACGCCACCTACCGCGACCCGGCCGCCCTCGCCGCCCACCTCGACCGCGAGCGCATCGACTACCTCGACCTCACCCCCTCCTACCTCGAAGTCCTGCTCGCCGAAGGCATCCTGGACGAGGGCCGGCACCGCCCGTCCGTCCTCGTGGTCGGCGGCGAGGCCACCCCGCCCGCGCTCTGGCAGCGCCTGACCGCCGTCCCCGGCCTGCATCCCGTCGACCTCTACGGCCCGACCGAGACCACCGTCGACGCCTACGCCTGGACCCCGGGCCCGGACGGCGCCCCGCACGGCCGGGTGGTGCGCGGCTCCCGCGCCTACGTCCTGGACGGCTCGCTGCGCCCCGTGCCCGACGGCGTCACCGGCGAGCTGTACGTGGCCGGCGCCTGCCTGGCCCGCGGCTACCTCGGCCGCCCCGACCTCACCGCCGAGCGCTTCCTCGCCGACCCGTTCGGCCCTCCCGGCAGCCGGATGTACCGCACCGGCGACCTCGCCCGGCGCCGCCCATGGGGGTCCCCCCGGCCGGAGGCTGGGGGAGGCACCCTGGAGTTCCTCGGCCGGGCCGACGACCAGGTGAAGATCCGCGGCTTCCGGGTCGAACCCGGCGAGATCGCCGCCGTCCTCGCCGAACTGCCCGGCGTCGCCCAGGCCGTGGTGATCGCCCGCCCCGGCCCGCAGGGCAAGCGCCTGCTCGGCTACGCCGTCCCGGAGAGCGGCAGCGCGCCGGACCCGGACGGGCTGCGCGCCGCGCTCGCCGCCCGGCTGCCCGCGCACATGGTCCCGGCGGCCGTCCTGCTGCTGGACGAACTGCCGCGCACCGCCCACGACAAGCTCGACCACCGCGCCCTGCCCGAGCCGGCCGTCGCCGCCGAAGGCACGGCGGCGGCCACGCCCCGGGAGGAGCTGGTGTGCGGCCTGTTCGCCGAGGTCCTCGGCCTGCCGCAGGCGCCCGGCCGGGACGCCTCCTTCTTCGACCTCGGCGGCCACTCGCTGCTCGCCGGACGCCTGGCAGCCCGGCTGCGCGACACCTTCGCCGCCCCGGTCGGCTTCGCCGACGTGTTCCGGCAGCCGACCCCGGCGGGCCTCGCCGCCCTGCTCGGCGCGGTCCGCGGTGAGGCCGCGCAGGCCGAGGAGCGCCGTTCGGCCCCGGTGCCGGTACCACGCACCGAGCGGATGCCGCTCTCGCCCGCCCAGCGCGGCCTCTGGTTCCTGCACTGCCTCGAAGGCCCCAGCCCCACCTACAACATCCCGCTGGCGCTCACCCTCACCGGCCCGCTCGACCGGCGCGCCCTCACCCTTGCGCTCGGCGACCTCGTCGCCCGGCACGAAGTCCTGCGCACCGTCTACGGGGAGGAACCGGACGGCACCCCGTACCAGCGCATCCTGCCGCCGTCGGCCGTCGAACTGCACGACGGAACCGGCGAGTTGGCCGATGCCGTCCGGTACGCCTTCGACCTGACCGCCGAACCGCCCCTGCGCGCCACACTGTTCACCGGGATCGCCGGGCCCGCCGCATCCTCCACCGGGCCCGCCGGCGGTGCGGAGCAGCACACCCTGCTCCTGCTGCTCCACCACATCGCGAGCGACGGCGCCTCCACCACCCCGCTGCTGCGCGACCTGGCCGCCGCCCACACCGCCAGGACCGCCGGACGGGAACCCGAACTGCCGCAGCACGCCATCCAGTTCGCCGACCACGCGGCCTGGCAGCGGGAGCGGCTCGGCACCGCCGACGCGCCCAGCCCGCTCGCCGTCCGGCAGACGGAGCACTGGCGCGCCGCGCTCGCCGGACTGCCCGACCAACTGGAGCTGCCCCTCGACCGCCCCCGCCCTGCCGTCGCGGGCCATCAGGGCGCCACCGTGCCCTTCATCCTCGGCGACGAGGCGCACACCGCCCTGGCCGGGCTCGCCCGGGCCGCGGACAGCACCGTCTTCATGGCCGTCCAGGCCGGTCTCGCGGCCCTGCTCACCCGGCACGGCGCCGGCACCGACATCCCGGTCGGCACCCCGGTGGCCGGCCGCGAGGACGAGGAAACCGCCGCACTGGTCGGCTACTTCGTCAACTCGGTGGTGCTGCGCACCGACACCTCCGGCGACCCGACCTTCCGCGAACTGCTGGCCCGGGTCCGCAGCACCGTGCTCGCCGCGCACGAGCACGCCGAACTGCCCTTCGACCGCCTGGTCGAGGAACTCAACCCGGCCCGCTCGCTCGCCCGTCACCCACTGTTCCAGGTGATGCTCGCCTGGCAGAGTCGCCCGGACGAGCGGATCGCCCTGGGCGGCGGCCTCACCGCCGAGATCGCCGCGATCCCCAGCGGAACCGCCAAGTTCGACCTCACCCTCAACGCGGGCGAACTGCCCGGCGGCGGCATCGGCGGCTTCCTGGAGTACCGCACCGACCTGTTCGACGCCACCACCGTGGCCGCCCTCGGGGAGCGCCTGACCCGGCTGCTCACCGCCGCCGCGAGCGCCCCTGACACCCCGATCGGCCGGCTGCCGCTGGTCAGTGAGGAGGAGCGGCTGCGCGCCCTGGTCGAGTGGAACGGCGCCCCCGTAGCCTCCGAGCCGAGCGTGACGCTGCCCGAGCTGTTCGAGGCGGCCGCCGCCGCCAACCCGCATGCGATCGCAGTCAGTTACCAGGACGAGCAGCTCGACTACACCGAACTCGCCGCCCGAGCCGACCGGCTGGCCCGGCTGCTGGCCGCCGAGGGCATCGGCCCCGGCACCATCGTCGCGCTCGCGCTGCCGCGTTCGCTCGAACTCGTCGTCGCCCTGCTGGCGGTGGCCAAGTCCGGCGCCGCGTACCTGCCGCTCGATCCCGACTACCCGGCCGACCGCCTCGCCTACATGCTGGCCGACGCCGCCCCCGCCGCCCTGCTCACCGACCGCGCCACCGCGCCCCGGCTGCCCGCCCACGAGGTGCGCCGACTCCTGGTCGACGGGCCGGAGTCCGAGCGCCACCCGGCCGTCCCACTGGCCCAGCACGAGCGCACCCGCCCGCTGAGCGCCGAGGACACCGCGTACGTCATCTACACCTCCGGCTCCACCGGCCGGCCCAAGGGCGTGCCGGTCACCCACCACAACGTGGTCCGGCTGTTCAGCGCGACCGACCACTGGTTCGGCTTCGGCGCCGAGGACGTGTGGACGCTGTTCCACTCCTACGCCTTCGACTTCTCGGTCTGGGAGCTGTGGGGCGCCCTGCTGCACGGCGGCCGGCTGGTCGTCGTCCCGCACCTGGTCAGCCGCGACCCGGCGGCCTTCCTGGACCTGCTCGCCCGCGAGCGGGTCACCGTGCTCAACCAGACGCCGTCCGCCTTCTACCAGCTCAGCGCCGCCGACCGGGACCGCCCCGGCAGTGAACTCACCCTGCGCTACGTGGTGTTCGGCGGCGAGGCGCTCGAACTCGCCCGGCTGGACGACTGGTACGACCGGCACGCCGAGGACGCGCCCACGCTGGTCAACATGTACGGCATCACCGAGACCACCGTGCACGTCTCGTACATCGCCCTCGACCGGGCGAGCGCCGCCGCCGGGAGCAGCAGCACCATCGGCGTCAACATCCCCGACCTGCGGGTCTACGTCCTCGACCAGCACCTCCAGCCCGTCCCGCCCGGCGTCACCGGCGAGATGTACGTGGCCGGGGCCGGTCTGGCCCGCGGCTACCTCGGCCGTCCCGAGCTGACCGCCACCCGCTTCGTCGCCGACCCGTACGCCGAGCTGTTCGGCGAGCGCGGCACCCGGATGTACCGCTCCGGGGACCTCGCCCGGCGCCGCACCGACGGCGTGCTGGAATACTTCGGCCGCGCCGACCAGCAGGTCAAGCTGCGCGGCTTCCGGATCGAACTCGGCGAGATCGAGGCCGTGCTGGCCGCCCACCCGGCCGTCGCCGACGCCGCGGTGGTGGTCCGGGAGGACGTACCGGGGGACAGGCGGCTGGTGGGCTACGCGGTGGCCGCCGGTGCCGAGCCGGACGAGCTGCGCACCCACGCCGCCGCCGAACTGCCGGCGCACATGGTGCCCTCCGCCGTGGTGCTGCTCGACCGCCTCCCGCTGACCGCCAACGGCAAGCTCGACCGGCGCGCCCTGCCCGCCCCCGAGGCCCCCGCGGCGGGCGCCGGCCGCCCGCCGCGCACCCCGCGCGAGCAGCAGCTGTGCGAACTGTTCGCCGAGGTGCTGGGCGTGGCCGCGGTCGGCGTCGAGGACGACTTCTTCGCGCTCGGCGGGCACTCGCTGCTGGTCGTGCGCCTCGCCGGGCGGATCCGCGAGGTGCTCGGACTGGAGGTCGGCATCGGTGCACTGTTCCAGACGCCCACCGTGGCCGCCCTGGACGCCGCCCTCGCGGCGGGCGCGCCGGACACCGACGCCCTGGACGTGCTGCTCCCGCTGCGGCCCGTCGCCCCCGGCCGGCAGCGCCCGCTGTTCGCCGTCCACCCGGCCGGCGGCCTCAGCTGGTGCTACACCGGCCTGATCCGCAACCTGTCAAGCGAGGTGCCGATCTACGGCCTCCAGGCCCAGGGCGTCGGCGCCGCAACAGCCGAACTCCCCTTGCCCGCGACGCTGGAGGAGCTGGCCGCGCACTACGCCGACCGGCTGCGCGAGGTCCAGCCCGAGGGCCCGTACCGACTGCTCGGCTGGTCCACCGGCGGGATCATCGCGCACGCGGTGGCCGTCCGGCTCCAGGAGCTCGGCGAGAGCGTCGAGTTGCTGGCGATCCTGGACGCCTACCCCGCCGAGGGCTTCCGCGAACTGCCCGTCCCCGACCAGGCCGAGGCGCTGGAGGCGCTGCTCACCATGGGCGGCTTCGGGCCGGCGGACCTCGACGGCCGCCCGCTCGAACTCGGCGCCGTCACCGAGCTGCTGCGCCGGGAGGGCAGCCCGCTCGCCGGTCTCGACGAGGCCACCGTGGCCGCGCTGAACCGGATCTACCTCAACACCAACCACCTGGTGCGCGGCTACGACCACCGCCGCTTCGACGGCGACGTGCTGTTCTTCCGTGCCACCGTCGACACCATCGACGAGGCCCTGGTGCCCGAGCTCTGGACGCCGTACGTGTCCGGCCGGATCGCCGACACCGACGTGGCCTGCTCCCACAAGGACATGACCCTGCCCGCCCCGATCGCGCACATCGCGAGCGTGATCGCCGACCACCTGGAGAGGTCCTCCCATGAGTGACGCCCCCGCCAACCCCTTCGACGCCGACGGCGAGTTCCTCGCGCTCGTCAACTCCGAAGGACAGCACTCCCTGTGGCCCGCCTTCGCCGCCGTCCCGGCCGGCTGGAGCATCGCCCACGGCCCGTGCGGGCGAGCGGCCGCACTGGAGTGGATCACCGCGAACTGGATCACCCTGTGAGCCCTCCGGTGGTCGAGGCCCCGGCGCGCCCCCTGCTCGCGGGGCGCGCCGCGGTGGTGGTCGTCTACACGGCCGCGATGTGCATGAACGGCCTGGACTCGACCATCGTCAACCCGGCGCTGTTCAGCATCGCCGAGGACTTCGGCCGGCCCGTCGAGGCCGCCAACGCCGTGGAGACCGCCTTCCTGGTCGGCCTCGCCCTCGGCCTGCCGGTGGCCGGCTGGCTCGGCGACCGGTACGGCGTCAAGCGGGTCTTCCTCGGCTCGCTCGCCGCCTTCACGCTCGCCTCCGCGCTCTGCGCGGCGGCGCCCGGCCTGGGCTCGCTGTCGGCGGCCCGGGCCGTCCAGGGCGTGGCCGGCGGGCTGCTCACCCCGGTCGGGATGACCCTGCTGTTCCGGGCCTTCGCCCCGCACGAGCGGGCCGGCCTGGGCCGCATCCTGATCGTCCCGACCGCGCTGATGCCCGCCCTCGGGCCGCCGCTCGGCGGCTTCCTCACCGAGCACCTGTCCTGGCACTGGCTGTTCCTGGTCAACGTGCCGATCGGGGCCGCCGCCGTGGTCATCGGGCTGCTCGGCCTGCGCAGCGAGCAGGAACCTCCGGCCGGCCGCTTCGACACCACCGGCTTCCTGCTCGCCACCCCCGGCCTCGGGCTGCTGACCTACGCCCTCGGCTTCGGCCCGGCGCACGGCTGGACATCCCCGGGCGTGGCCCTCGGTGGGCTGCTCGGACTGGCCCTGCTGGGAGCGGCCGTACGGCACCAACTGCGCACCGCCGAACCGCTGGTGGACCTGCGGCTGCTCGCCGACCGAACCTTCGGTGCGGCGAGCCGGCTGGCGCTGCTGACCGCGGCCGGGCTGATGGGCGCGCTGTTCGTGCTGCCGCTGCTCTACCAGGCGGTGCGCGGCGCCACCGCCCTGGACGCCGGGCTGAGCGTCTTCCCGGAGGCGATCGGCCTGATGGCCGCCTCGCAGGTGGTCGACCGGCTGCTTCCGAGGCTCGGTCCGCGCCGCCTCGTCCTGCCCGCGCTTTTGCTCGCGGCGGTGGTCATCGGCTCCCTCGGCTTCGCGGAAAACCCTTGGGCGGTAAGGGCGTTGATGTTCGGCGTCGGCCTGATCCTGGGCACTGCCGTGCTCACCGTCCAGATCGCCGGCTTCGCCGACGTCCCGCCCCCCGCCATGGGCCGCGCGATGGGCCTGTTCACCATCCTGCGCACCCTCGGCGGCGCCCTCGGCATCGCCGCCACGGCGGCGCTGCTCGGCGCGGTCGGTGACGGCGCGGGCCCGACGCCCTACCGCATCGCCCTCCTGCTCACCGCCGGCCTGGTGGCCGTCGGCGCCCTCTTGGCCGCCAGGCTCCCGGCGGAGGCCCCGGGCCCGCCCCCGGTGGACTGAACCCTCAGGCGGTGGTCCGCTCGGGAACGGCGCGCGCCCGGACGGACCACCGCCACAGCGAGCCCAGGAGCAGCAATCCCGGGGCGACCCCGGCGACCACGCCGACGGCGGCCGTCGGCGCATCGCCGAAGGCCAGCGCCAGCCCGGCCATCGCGCACAGCGTCATCGCGCCCCCGAGGGCGTGCAGCGAGGGCCGCTGCCAGAGCGCCGCCAGGACGAAGAAGTGCGCGCTCACCACGGTGGCGATCCATGGTCCGGTCGCCAGCGGGGTGTGCAGCAGGCGGTTGACCACCAGGATGCCGACGACGATCGCGGCTCCCCCGGCAGCCGGGATGAACTGGTAGTTCCGTCCGACGGCGTTCTTCGGCCTGCTCCCGGTCCGGTCCAGCGGCTCCTCCCGGCCACCCCACCGGTTCCAGGCCCCGATCAGCGCGATGAACGCGGCCGGCGACACCACCCGCAGCCCCACCTCGACTGCCGCAGGCAGCGTGCTCGCGCCGGTCTGGATGAACACGAGCCCGAGAACGGCTCCCAGGATCCGGGCGGTTCGATCAGTCGGCATGCCTGCCATCCTGACGGTCGATCCGACCATCGGACCAGCCGCGCCGTCCGGCTGCTTCGGCCAGCACGTCGGCCACGGTGCGACGAGGTCGACAGCCCAGCAGCCTGGTGGCCCGCTCGGACACGTAGACGCGGTCGATCGAGGAGGGGAGATCCCACCCGAGCCGGTCGAACCCGGCCGCCGCCTTCGGCATACGCTCCGCGATCAGGGCTGCCGGGGCCCGGTGAAGACGTGCGAGGTCGTCGGTCCGCCAGGGGTACGGGCCGGCGATGTTCACCACCCCGGCAGCCGTGGCGCTCTCGACGGCCAGCAGGTGCGCCCGCGCCACATCGGCCAGGTCCACGCCCCGGTAGAGGCGGTGCCGGGCCAGCAGGGGCGGCGGCTCCGGGAAACAGCGGGCGATCCGCAGGCACGCCGTGGTCATGCCGGTCGCTTCGAGCACCAGACGCTCGGCGGCCAGCTTCGTCTCGTCGTAGACGTCGCGCGGCCGGGCGACCAAGTCCTCGGTCACCCAGACCGCCGCGCCGTCGGACGGCACCAGCGCATGCCCGTACACCGAGGTCGAGCTGGTGAGGACGAACCGCCGCACCCCGGCCGCCTCGGCGGCGGAAAGCAGTTCCCCGGTCGCCCCGACGTTCACGGCGTGGAACTCCGCATCCGGCCGCACCCCGACGTGCGGCGCGTGCAGCGCGGCCGCGTGGACGACCGCCTCCGCCCCGGCGAGCGCCCCGCGCCATGCCGCGCCGTCCCGTAGGTCCGCCACCACGTCGGTGTCGGGGGACTTCACCCGGTCCACCCCGACCACCGTACGGCCCGACTCCCGCAGCAGCCGAACCACCGCCGACCCCACCAACCCGGCAGACCCCGTCACCACCACACGCCCCACCCGGGCCACCCCTCCCGCACGCGTCACCAATCCGCCGAGCCTACGGCGCCGGCGCGATACTGTGCCGGAAGCACCGGAGGAGAGCGCATGAACCCTGAGCACTACCGCCTGCTCGAAGAGGCCCGCCGCAGCCTGCCGGATGGTTACAAGGTCGAACTGTCGGGCGACATCATCGTCATGCAGGCGTCATCGCCGTCGATCCACCAGCTCAACCTCGCGATCGTCCAGCGCCAGTTCGAGGCGCACTGCCCCGCCGGCTACGTCCCGACCGGGAACAGCGACCTCTCCTCGCCCGAGATCGGCTCCGTCCGCAACCCCGACCTCACCTACCTGCCCGAGGACGTGATCGAGCTGGGCCGAGAGATCCCGGCCGACCTGGCACTGATCGCGGTCGAGGTCGTCTCGCCGTCCAACCCCGACAACGACTGGAACGGGAAGGTCCGCGACTACCCGCGGATGGGCTTTCCGATGTATCTGATCGTGGACCCGCGGCAGAAGACGGTGACGCTGTTCTCCGAGCCCAACCGCGACCGCTACCACACCCGGACGGAGCGGGAGTTCGGCGAGAAGATCCGCATCCCGGAGCCGTTCGGCTTCGAGCTGGACCTGACCCGGCTGGTGCCCTACCGGGATTGACCGGCCCCGGAGCCCCGGGCGCTCACTCGTGCGGCCAGAGGATCAGGTCGTCCAGCGGGTACCGGCGCGGACGGTCGCCGAGTTCGGCGACGGCGGCCCGGATCCGGTGCAGGTGGGCCGGGGTGAGCTGGAGCGGGGGCTCCTCGGGCTGGTGGGTGGTGCGGATCGGGTAGTCGACGCCCGGCTCGCGGGTCATCTCGATGTGGCAGCCGAGCACGTGCGTCACCGGGTGGCTCTCGGCGAAGGCGACCAACCGCTCGATGGTCCGCCCGAAGGCCGGCCAGTCGTTGATGTAGATCCGCCCCGGGTAGACGGTGTCGCCGGTGAGCAGGAAGCCGGTCCACGGGTCGTAGTAGGTGACCGACGCCTCGTGGTGTCCCGGGGTGGCCAGGCACTTCAGCACCCGCCCGCCGCCGAGGTCGACCGGGGCCACCGCTTCCTCGTCCCGGTCGAAGCCGAAGTACGGCCAGGCCGTGGCGAGTTCCCCGCCGACCAGGGTGGTCGCCGGCCGGTCGGCGAACTGGCCGTCGCCGGCGATGTGATCGCCGTGCGGGTGGGTGTGCAGGACCAGCAGCGGATAGTCGCCACCGGGCCGGGGGTTGCGGGCGAGCCACTTCTCCACCAGCTCGTCGACCGTCGCGCGCAGCGGGAAGTACGCGGCCTCGGCCGTCGCCCCGGTGTCGATCAGCACGGCCCGTTCCGTCCCGAACAGCAGGAACAGGAACGGCGCCTCGTAGTGGACCGCCTTGTTCTGGCGCAGGATGACGGTGTGCTCGTCGTACTCGTGGACCTGGATGTCCGGGTCGGTGTTGTGCTTCGCGGACGGGGAACCGTGGATCCATCGCACGTCCAGCGGACGGGTGACGGGAGTACCGGCAGCGGACACGACGCCTCCAGAGTGCGTCGTCTTGGCAGGCCGGGTACGGCGCACGTCTCGTCCGGGGCCGGCACCGCTGCGCCGCCCCGGGGACGCTAGCACGGGCCGGTGGCGGCGTCAGCCGGTCGTAGGAGAAACGTTCCGGGCGAACTCGACGAAGTCGGCCCAAGCCTGGGGAGCGAAGGCGAGCTGGGGGCCGGTCTTGTCCTTGGAGTCCCGCACGCGGACGGTGCCCGGGGTGAGGGCGACCTCGACACAGTTGCCGCCTTCGGTGCCGCTGTGGCTGGACTTGAACCAGGCCGGTTCGGTGCTCATAGTTCCTCCGCGAGCTTGCCGATGAACTCCGCCGAGGCCTCGGGGCTGAGGGCCTTCCTGAGGATCATTTCATGCCGCTGGCAGATCTGGTTGACCTTGTCCGGCTCCGAAGAGAGCAGGCCCATCGTTTGACCTTCCTCATAGGCGAGACGGTCATGTTCGGGCGTCTCAAGAAGGACGAAAGGACCGTTGAGGCCGGGATGGGCTCCGGTGTCCGGCACCACTTGAATCGCGATGTGGCGAGGCTCGCCACTGGTCAGCAGGTGACGAAGTTGGTGGCGTTGCTCCTCGGCACTCCCGAACGGGTGCCGCAGGACGTGCTCTTCGATCAGGAAGTTGAACGACTTGGTCTGGGTCTTCAGCAGTTCCTGTCGTTGAAGGCGGGCAGCGACGCGTTCCTCCACGGTTTCGTCGTCCATGGGCGGCCAGTGTGCGTGCAGGAGTGACCGGACGGTCTCTTCGGTCTGAAGCAGTCCCGGGATGAGCTGGTTCTCGTAGGAGCTGTGGACGATCGCGACGGCCTCGTACCGCATGAAGTCCTCGGCGAAGTGTGGATACTTCTCCGGCTTCAGGAACTGCGCTCCGGCTGCCAGGATTCCCTTCGCGTCGCACATGTCGTCCGCCACCCGCAGCAGGTGCAGCGACGGCTTCCGCCGCCCGGCCTCCATCGACCGCAAGCTCTCACAGCTGTACCCGGCCTCGGCCGCCAAGGCCTCGCGGCTGACTCCGGCGCGGGTCCGCCACAGCTTGATCTGGTTGCCGCAGTACAGCCAGGACATCGGCGGCGGAGTGGCGGACGAGGACGCGTTCATCGCTGACCCCCCAAGGTCATCCGGTGTGGACTCCCGACGTTAGGTGCCCGGTGGTTCGGTGGTGTGCGAATCGGTCGAAACCACCCCTCCGGGTGATCCGAGCAGGTGTGCGAGCCCGTCCGCCAGGCCGCCGCGCCAGCAGGCGTAGTCGTGGCCGCCGTTGAACTCGCGGTAGGCGAGGTCGTAGCCGCGGGCCGTCAGGACGTCGCGCAGGTGGCGGTTCTGGGTGAGGAGCATCCACTCCTGGAGGCCGACCTCGATCCAGAAGCGGGCCGCACGTCGTTCCTCGGCGGCGAAGCGGCGGGTCAGCCATTCGCTGCCCGCGTCGAACTCGGTCTCGTCGGGCCACCAGAAGGAACCGGACTGGGACAGCGCGTTGCCGAAGCGCTCCGGGCGGCGGTAGGCGGCGTAGGCGGCGGTGAGGCCGCCCGCGCTCTGGCCGGCGATCACGGTGGCGGCCGGGTCGTCGTTCGCGCCGAACTCCGCGCAGGCCCACGGGAGGAGACGGTCGGCGAGGAGGTCGACGAAGGCCGGGTTGCAGCTGAGGTCGTCCGGGCGTTGTGGGCCCATGGTGTGCACCAGCAGCGCGACGGTGGGCGGGATCGCGCCGTCCGCCGTCAGGTTGTCGAGGGTGTCGCCGACGGACAGCACCTCGCCCCACATCTCGCCGTCCAGCAGCACCGCGACCGGGTACGGGCCGCCGTCCGCGCGGTGCCCGGCCGGGAGGTGGACGTCCACCCGCCGGCCGGCCACCGTACGGGGGAGTGTCCGCCCGCGCGGCACGCCGTCGCGCCGCCGCACGTACGGCTGCGCGGGCGCGGCGGGCAGGCTGAGCACCGAGGAGGGGTGACGGCCGCCGCGGGCGGGCAGCCGGGGCTCGGTGTCGTACGGGTCGGGGAGGGCGTGGTCGAGGACGCGCAGCCAGTCGGGGCGGGTGGTGCCGGGGGCCTCGCCGCGGAACGGGTACAGCTGGTAGGAGGCGCGGTGGTCCGCGCGCAGCCGGTAGGTGATCGACCAGGCCCCGTCTGTCCCTCGCTCCATCAGATGAGGTGTCAGGTCGCCGGCGTGGCGGTCCTTGTCGGTGACGGTGTGCAGCAGTGCGAGCACGCCGTCGCAGCCGTCGTCCCGGTGGGCGAAGGTGACCAGGCGGTAGGCGGGGTCGTCGGGGTCGGGGACGACGACGAGCGGGGTCTTCACCATGGGGTCTCCAGAAGTGGTCACGCGGGGCTGCCCTTGCGGCCGAGCAGCACCCAGAGCAGGAAGGGTCCGCCGAGGACGGTGGTGACGATGCCGACGGGGATCTCCACCCCGGCGAACAGCACCCGCCCCAGAGCGTCCGCGAGCACGACGAGCAGGGCGCCGGTCAGCGCCGAGCCGAGCACCGGTACCCGCGCGGGCCCGGCCAGCCGCCCGGCGATCACCGGCGCGGCCAGCGCCACGAAGCCGACCGGCCCGCAGACGCCGACCGCCAGCCCGGCCAGCGCAACGGCCAGCAGCAGGCAGGCGAGCCGGACCCGGCCCGGGTCGACGCCCAGCGCCGAGGCGACGCTGTCGTCGAAGCGCAGCACCGCCAGCCGCCGGGCCACCACCAGCGCGAGCGGCACCAGCACCGCCAGCCCGAACAGCACGGGCGTGGCGACGGAGAGGTCCCGCCCGTTGAGGCTGCCGTTGGTCCAGATGTACAGCGAGCCGGCCGAGTTGAGCGAGCGCCGGGCCATCGCGACCTGGATGACGGCCGAGGCGAGCGCCGACATGGCGAGCCCGACCACCAGCACCCGGTAGCCGCGCGCGCCGAGCCCGCCGGAAGCCAGGGTGACGACCAGGACGGCGACCAGCGCGCCGAGCGGTCCCGCCCACCAGGCGCCGAAGGTGCCCGCGACGCCGGCGGAGATCAGCACGGCGGCCGTCGCGCCGTCGTTGACGCCGAGCAGTTCGGGTGTGGCCAGGCGGTTGCGGGCGAGGGTCTGGGTGAGGCAGCCGGCCAGGCCGAGGGCGGCCCCGGCGGCGAGCCCGGCGACGATCCGGCCGAGCCGGAACTTCTGCACCAGCAGCACGTCCAGCCGGTCGCCGTAGCCGAACACCGCCCGGAAGGTGCGGGCGAGGTCGAGTTCGCTCTGCCCGGCGTGCGCCGAGACCACCACGGCGGCCAGCAGTGCGGCGGCCAGGCCGAGCGAGGCCGGCAGCGCCCGGCGCGGCACCAGCAGCGACCACGCGCCGTACCGCAGTGCCAAGTCCGGTTTGGGCGGGGCCGGTTCGTCCCGGCGCGCGGAGGGTGCCGACTCGGCGGGGTCGGCCATCGCCAGGGCTGCGGAGTGCCGGGAGCGGACGATCGCGATCAGGGCCGGGGCGCCGATCAGTGCGACGATCACCGACACCGGTGCCTCGAAGGGGCGGGCCACCACCCGGGCGAGCACGTCCGCGCCGGTCAGCACGGTGGCGCCGAACAGCGCGGCGAGCAGGGTGAGCCGGCCGACCCGCGGGCCGGCGACGGTGCGGGCGAGGAAGCCGGAGAGCAGCCCGAGGAAGGCGACCGGCCCGGCCAGTGCGACCGCCGAGGCGGTCAGCAGGGTGACCGCGAAGCCGACGGCGGCCCGGGTGGCGCCGGGCCGATGGCCGAGGCCGCGGGCGAGGTCGTCGCCGAGGGCGAGCGCGGTCAGCGGCCGGGTGGTGAGCGCGGCGAGCAGGAACCCGGCGCCGAGTACCGGGGCGAGTTGGCGCAGCGTCGTCCAGCCCTCCACTCCGGCCAGCGAGCCGAGCACCCACACCCGGTACCGTTCGTACGCCTCGGGGGAGTTGACGATCAGCACGTCGGTGAGCCCGCGGAAGATCGCCGCGACGGCGGAGCCGGCGAGCACCAGCCGCATCGGGGAACCGCCTCCCCGGCTGCTCGCGACCAGCAGCACCACGGTGCTGGCGAGCACCGCGCCGCCGAAGGCGAAGGCGAGGTAGCCGAAGGAGGTCTGCACGCCGAGCACGGCGATGCCGAGCACGACGCCCAGCGAGGCACCGGCGTTGACCCCGAGCAGGCCGGTCTCGGCCAGCGGATTGCGGGTGACGGACTGCAGCTGCGCCCCGGCGACGCCGAGCGCGGCGCCGACCAGCAGGGCGGTGAGGGTGCGCGGCAGTCGCAGGTCGCCGACGACCAGGGCGAGCCGGCCGTCGGCGCGGGCGCCGTCGCGGTTCAGCAGGTAGTCCAGCACCCGGCCGGGGCCGACCTCGCCGGCGCCGACCGACAGGGAGAGCGCGGCCAGGGCGAGCAGGAGCACCACCGCCGCCGTGACGGCCGGCCAGGTCGGGCGGGCGCCCTCCGTGCGGCCCCCGGGCCGTCGGGGCTCCGGCGCGGTGGCGGTGGGCGCTTCGGGGGCGCCGGCTTGCGACAATGTCATAAGGTAAGGCTAACCTAATGATCGAGCCGTCCCGAGAGGCACCTCCACCGTGCCGAGCTGCCCGGACGTCGCTCAACTCCCGTACCACCGCTGCCCGGAGGCACCCATGCCGTTCGCCCGTCGCCCGCTCAGCCCCGTCCGCCGCCGCGCGGCCCAGGCGCTGGCCGTCACCGGGGCGGCCGCGCTCCTGCTCACCGGCTGCGGCTCCTCCGGTTCCTCCTCCTCGGGCTCCTCCACGGCTGCCTCCCCGGCGGCGGACGCGGCGGGCGGCGGTAGTGCCGGCGGCAAGCGGACCGTCAAGGACGCCACCGGCAAGGCCGTCGAGGTCCCCGCCGAGCCCAAGCGGATCCTCACCCTCACCCAGGAGGACCTGGACGCGGTGCTCGCCCTCGGCGTCAAGCCGGTCGGCATCACCAACGGCCAGGGGCTGGCCGAGCCGCCCGCGTACCTCAAGGACAAGGTGCAGGGCGTCCCGGTGGTCGGGAACCTGCTCCAGCCCGTGATGGACAAGGTGATCGCCGCCAAGCCCGACCTGATCCTGGCCGGCGACATGCAGGACGAGCAGGTGCTCAAGCAGCTGCGCGAGATCACCCCCGCCACGCTGGTCACCATGGCGCCCACCGACGACTGGAAGCTCGCCTTCCGGGGCATCGGCAACGCCGTCAACAAGCTCGACCAGGCAGACAAGGTGATCGGCGACTACGAGGCCAAGGCCGCCAAGGCGGGTGGCGAACTCGCCGGGAACAAGGGCGCCGCGGTCTCCATCGTGCGCTGGAACCCCACCGGTCCGAGCTGGATGGAGAAGAAGCAGTTCGCCAGTGGCGTGGCCCTCGACATGGGCCTGACCCGCCCGGCCGCGCAGGACAAGGACGGCAACGCGCACAGCCCGGCGCTCAGCCTGGAGAAGCTCGACGAGCTCGACGGCGACTGGCTGTTCCTGTCCACCCTGACCGACGACGGCAAGGCCGCGCTCAAGGAGGTCCAGTCCAAGCCCGCCTACCAGGAGCTGGGCGCGGTGAAGAACAACCACACCGTCACCGTGGACGGCTCGGTCTGGTCCACCCGGGGCGGCCCGCTCGCCGCCGACGTGGTCATCGGCGACATCGTCAAGGCGCTCGGCGCCAACTGAGCCCGCACCGGTCAGGGGGAAGTGCCATGGAGTTGACGGTCCAGGGGCTCGGCGCCGGCTACGGTCCGGGGCGGCCGGTGCTCAGCGGCGTCGACCTCACCGTCCCGGCCGGGCGGGTGGTGGCGGTGGTCGGCCCGAACGGCTGCGGGAAGTCCACCCTGCTGCGCTCCGTCGCGAGGCTGCACCGGCCGGACACCGGACGGGTCCTGGTCGGCGGCGAGGACGTGTGGCGGTTGCGCCCGCGCCAGGCCGCCCACCGGGTCGCGCTGCTGCCGCAGAGCCCGCAGGCCCCGGAGGCCGTCACCGTCACCGGACTCGTCCGCTACGGCCGCCACCCGCACCAGGGGCTGTTCCGCCAGTGGTCGGCGGAGGACGAGCGGCTGACCGCCGGGGCCCTGCGCGCCACCGGCGTCGAGGACCTCGCCGACCGCCGCCTCGACCGGCTCTCCGGGGGGCAGCGCCAGCGCTGCTGGCTGGCCATGGTGCTCGCCCAGGACACCCCGGTGGTCCTGCTCGACGAGCCGACCAGTGCGCTCGACCTCGGGCACGCGGTGGAGGTGCTGGAGCTGGTCCGCCGGGTCGCGGCGGGCGGGAGGACGGTGGTCATGGTGCTGCACGACCTCGCGGCGGCCGCCCGCTACGCGGACCTGCTGGTCGCGCTGCGGGACGGTGCGGTGGTGGCCTGCGGGCCGCCGCGCGAGGTGGTGGACGCCCCGCTGGTGCGGGCGCTGTACGACATCGACAGCCATGTGCTCGCGGCGCCGGGCGACGGCGCTCCGGTGATCGTTCCCCGGGCGCCGCTGGGCTGACGCTGTCTCTTATAC
>NZ_JBHVFE010000038.1:0-34019 GCF_042801945.1 Kitasatospora sp. NPDC057542 | reverse complement strand
CGCCGGTGGTCTGGCCGGCGGGCGCAGTCTTCTCCTTCACCTACGGGTGATCAGCTGTGGCGGCCCCGACGGCGCCGGGCGACCACCGTGAACAGCACGCCGAAGCCCAGGGCGGCGGCGCCGAGCACGGCCGGCAGCAGACCGGGCCCACCGGTGTGGGGCAGCTCGCTGCCGCCCTGCCCCGGGGACGGCTGCTGCGGATCGTGCGACGGTGCGCCGGGCTCACCCGTGCTCGGAGGCTCGCTCGACGACGGGCCGTTCGTCGGGCCGGCCGACGGGCTGTTCGACGGGCCGGCCGACGGGCTGTTCGACGGCGAAGGTGAATTCGTCGGCGAGTCGGTCGGCGTCGGCGAACCCGTGGGAGACGGCGAGTCGGTCGGCGTCGGCGACGAGGTCGGAGACGGCGAGTCCGTCGGCGTAGGAGTCGGCGTCGGCGCATCCGCCAACACCAGCCCCAGGTCCAGGCTCAGGTCCCGTGCCCCGCCCGACAGCCGCACCGTCTGGGTGACCCCGGTGGCCGGGTCGGCGTCCGAGTCCAGCGCCGAGTCCTTCCCCGCGTGCCGCACGGTGACCTTCGCGTCCGCCGGAACGGTCGTCAGGTCGAAGCGCACCGCGTACTCCCCGTCCGGCAGCTTGTCGAACAGGTAGTTCCCGTCCGCGTCCGTCACCGTGGTGACCGGCTTGCCCGTCTTCTCGCGGACCGGCTGTCCGGTCCCGTCCAGCAGCTCCACCCGGACGCCCGGCACCCCGTTCTCACCGGGTTCCTGGATTCCGTTGCCGTTGCGGTCGGCCCAGGCGTGGTCGCCGAGCGCGTTGTTCGGCGGCGCGGGCGCCTGGACGCCGACGCCGACCTTCGCGGGCTCTGCGGGCAGCAGCGGGCTGCCGGTGGAGTCGGTGGCGGTGTAGGCGAAGCTGTTCCAGGCGAAGTCGGCGTTGCCGGCGTCCACCGAGGCGACCATCGGCCAGGTCAGGGTGAACAGCCCGCCCGACGGCAGGGTGCCCGGCCGGCCGACCTTGAACCAGGTGGCGTTGCCCGGCCCGGGGAAGTCGGTGCTCCACCGGGCGTTCGCGTCGCACGGCCCGGGCACGGTGATCGCCCCGGTCACGCAGGGGTTCGGCGAGGTGGTGTACTCGATCGCCACGGTCGGGTCGCTGGAGGTCAGCGGCCGGGTGAGCGAGGGCGTCCAGGCGGAGCCGCGCGGGACGTCGGGGCGCAGCAGGTACGAGTCGCCCGGGGTGGGCAGCTTGTCGTACGCGACGAAGTCGGTGACCGGGTCGGGCGAGTCGTTGCGGACGGTCAGCCGGTAGGAGAGGCCGCCGCCGGGGGTGGTGGTGCCGGTGGTGGCGTAGTCCTGGTCGAGGTCTCCCTTGACCTCCTTGAAGGAGCGCAGCACGGCCGGGACCTGCACCTCGACCTTGGAGGAGGCGTGGCACACGGTCTCGGTGGTGTTGCCGTTGCCGTTGAGGTCGTGGGTGTCCGGCGTGCCGCTGTCGGTACCGAAGTAGGAGCAGGCGACGGGTTCCTCGGCGCCCTCGGTGGTGACGTACACGTCGTTGGTGAGGGTGCCGGGCTTGGCGCTGCCGGCCACCTGGACGTCGATCAGGGTGCGGTAGGCCTTCTGGTCGTTGAGGTACGTCATGTCGGGCGCGCCGGCCGGCCAGGTCAGCTTGAGCAGCTGGCGGCCGTCCGGTCCGGGCAGCACCCGGACGGACTGCGGGGCGACGGACCCCGTGTAGCCGGGGTCGCGCCGGGCGCTGCCGTCCTGGTAGACGAGGCCGGGCGGCAGCAGGTCGTACATCACCAGCGGGGTGCCCAGGGTGCGGCCGGTTCGGTTGTACGGGGTGACCCGGAAGGTCGCGGTGCCGCCGGGGGCGAGCACCTCGCCGGAGGTGGTGGTCTTGGCGGCGCCCAGGTTGGTGGCCGCGGAGACGGTGGTGTCGGCGCAGTCGCTCGCCGAGGAGGTCGCACCGGTCGCGTCGGTGCCGGTCACGTCCACGCAGTTGTGCAGCGGGCCGGGCGCGGTGCGGCCGTCGTGGCCGGGGGTGACCACCTGGGAGAGCACCTGGACGGCGTTGCCGGGGCTCCAGCCGGTGGGGATGGGGCCGTTCCACTCGAAGCGCAGCCCGTCCAGCCGGCGGCCGGCCGGGATGCCGAGCTCGTCGTTCGCGGGGTTGCCGGCGCCTTCGGCGAAGGTGATCCGGCGGCTGCTCGAACCGTCGAACGGCTTGCCGGGGGTGAAGGTCCGCCAGGTCGGGTCGCCGTCGAGCCGGTACCGGAGGGTGAGGCCGATGCCGGTGGGGTTCCACGCCTCCAGCTGGATGGACTGCGGGATCAGCCAGTTGTAGAGGCCGGAGGTGGTACCGCTGCCCGGGTCGGTCATCACCAGGCGGGTGGCGGGGCCGGCGATGTTGCCGGGGTGGAGGCTGAAGGAGGCGATGTCGCCGGAGACGACCTTGTCCTGCCAGGTCTTGGAGGCGGCGACCTGGATGCCGGTGGTCGGCGGCTTGAAGGTCGGGGACTCGGCGGTGGCCTCGGACAGGTCGCGCATGCCCTCGGGACCGAGCGGGTCGCCTTGCAGGACAACCGAGTTGGTGGAGGTGGTGCCGCTGGGGAACGCCGGGTCGGGGTAGTTGACGACCAGGACGCCGGGGTTGCGGCAGCCGGCCTGGCCGTTTCCGGCCCGGAAGTCGCCGATGTCGAACGTCCAGCGGTCGGGGTCGGCCGGGTCCTGGGTCCAGCCGGGCGAGCGGCCGGTGTCGACGACGGCGCCGGGCGGCAGGGTGTCGACCAGGCGGCCGGCGTCCAGGTCGACGTTGGGGACGCCGCTGGTGGAGCAGGCGCTGAACTGGTAGGTGACCGACCGGCCGTCCTGGCTGCTCGTCTGGACGCCCTTGGTGACCCTGTAGTCGGGCTGGACGGCGGCGGTGGTGGCGGCGGAGCCGTTCTGCGCGGGCTCGCCGTCGGCGGTCAGGGTGGCCGAGTTGACGGTCTTGGTGCCGTTGGGGGTGGTGAAGTTGGGGAACCTGAGGACGACCTTGACGGTCGCGGTGGTGCCCGGGGTGAGGGTGAGGAGCTTGATGTCGAGGGTGCCGCCGAGGGTGCCGGCGGCCGGAACGGTCGAGCCGGCGACGTCGACGGTGCTCGCGTCCGGCGTCCAGCCGACGAACTCCATCCCTGCGGGGAGGGCGTCGGTGATCCGGCCGTTGGCGCAGTCGGTCACCGAGCAGGTGTAGCGCAGGGTGTAGGTGACGTTCTCGCCGGGCGCCACCGTCGGCTTGTCCACCGTCTTGGTGAAGCCGACGGCGGCTTCGGCGGTCGGGGCGGTGAGGGTGCCGGTGAGTAGCGTGCCCGCGAAGAGGCCCAGGGCCGTGGCCATTCGGCCTGTCCTGGACGGGGGTGAGGGTATTGATCGGAGCGTCCGCATGCCGGAATCTCACCCTCCGTTAATCCGAATGGCGGCGCGACGCGAGAGAAAATGAGTATTTTTCACCCAATTGGAGCAATCCGAAGGGGTGGACGCCACTAACGGGTGACGCTACGTCATCATCTCGTGGACGTCGTACGCGCCGGCGCCGTGGAGGAGCGCAGCACCAGCGAGGTGGCCAGCGGCGCGACCGGCGCCACCCGCTCCCCGCGCAGCAGGGCCGCCAGCGCAGCCGCGCCCGCCCGGCCCAGCTCCTCGCCGGGCAGGTCCACGGTGGTCAGCGGCGGGGCGAGCAGCGCGGCCACCGCGACGTTGTCCATGCCGACCACCGACAGGTCCTCCGGCACCCGCAGCCCCAGCTCGGCGGCGGCCTGGTAGACCCCGGAGGCGACCACGTCGTCGTCGCAGATCACCGCGCGCGGCCGGTCCGCCCGCTCCAGCAGCCGGCCCGCGACGGTCCGCGCCGCCCGGTGGCCGTCGTTCAGGCTCACGCCCAACTCCACGACGTCCAGGTCGAGTTCACGCACAGCCTGTTCGAAGGCGGCCTGCCGGACCCGGAAGGTGTAAGCGGAGTGGCTGGAGCGCAGCCGGCCGATCCGGCGGTGGCCGAGCGCGGCCAGGTGCTCGACCGCGGCGCGCATCCCGCCGGCCACGTCGAGCTCGACGGTCGGACGCGCCCGGTCGGTGCCGGGGTCGGCGTCCAGGAAGACGGCGGGGGTGTCGGCGGGCAGCTCGCCGAGCTGGCTGTCGTCCGGGGAGCAGATCAGCAGGCCGTCGAAGCGGCCGGCGGTGGCGGCCTCGGCGAGGGTGGCGCTGCCCCAGCCGGAGCTGACCACGACGGCCAGGCCGTTGCGGCCGGCCTCCTCGTGGACGCCTTCCAGCACCCGACCGAAGAACGGGCCCTGGAGGTTCGGCACGGCCAGCAGGATCATCCCGCTGCGGCCGAGCCGCAGCTGCCGCCCGGCCGCCTGCGGACGGTAGCCGAGGCTGCGGGCGGCCTCCCGGACCCGTCCCCGGGTGGCCTCGGAGACCCGCCGGCCGGCCTCGGCGCCGGAGAAGACCAGGGAGACGGTGGCCTGGGAGACCCCGGCGAGCCGGGCCACGTCCCGCCCGGTGGGCCGGCGGACGGGGGCCGGCCAGGTGCCGAGCGGCCCCTCGGCGGGCGGCACCTCGGCGGGCGGCCCCTCGGCGGGCGGCTGCTCGGACGGCTCGGACGGCTCTGAGTCTCGGATGGCGGGCACGCGGCTGCGCTCGTGGACGGGGCCGGCGTCAGCTCTGGCCGGCGGCAGCCGCGCGGGCGGCGTCGTCGGCGGCGTCCTCCTCGGCGTTCTGCGTCGCGATCCGCTCGGCGGTACGGCTGCGCATCCCGGAGACCTTGCCGCTGATCTGCGCGGACATCTCGTCGCGCTGCTTGCTCAGCAGCGCGTAGCTGAGCGGCGCGGAGGCGACCGCGGCCAGCAGGAACAGGAAGATCATGCCGGTCTCGCCGCTGACCGGGATGATCTGGAAGTGCCCGAGCAGCAGGGCCACCAGCAGGCAGCCGAGGAAGATGCTGACCCGCAGGGAGGTGTAGCGGAGCGTGGCGTGTGACTTCTCCGGGCCGTTGCTGGTCACTCGACACGTCCTTCTTCGTTGCGCTGGGGCGGGTTCTCCAGTCAAGCATGCCTGACGGCCGGAGCGGGGCACGGGGCACCCGGTCCGGCCCGCCCGGCCCGCCCGGGACGGGTGTCAGCGCAGGTCGAGCCACATGGTGATGTCGTCCCGGTCGTCCCCGGGGGCGACCCGGATCGCGGCCGGCACCCGGCCGACCTCCCGGTAGCCGCTGCGGGCGTAGAACCGCTCCAGCCCCAGGCCGCCGCGCGCGGTGAGCCGCAGCGACTCCAGGCCCCACTCCCGGGCCACCCGCTCGGCCTCGGCGAGCAGCCGGGCGCCGTGACCACGGCCCTGGAAGTCGGGGTGCACCATGACCCGCTTGAGCATCCGCCAGTGCTCCATCGGGCCGAAGCGCATCGACTCGAAGAACAGCACGCCGACCAGTCGGCCCGTCCCGCTCTCGTGCGCGACCAGCAGCCGGTCCGGACCGTCCGGCTCGACCCCGGCGAACTGGTGGTCGGCGGTGTCCCAGACCTCCTCCTCGGTGACCGGCGCCACGAAGCCGACCGCCCCGCCGGCGTTGGTGACCTCGGCCCACAGCCGGACGATGCCCGTCCGCAGGTCGGGGTCGAGCTTCGGGTCCAGGGTGAAGGTGAGCGCCATGGAGCGGAGCCTAGACCTCCGGTACGACAGTCCTTCCGGAAGGGCCGTCATCGCTCGCACGTGCGGGGAGCGGCCGTCACGGGAGGGCCGGCACCGCCCGGTCGGCCCGCCCGGTGCGCAGTGCCAGGCAGAGCCCGACCGCGACCGCGCACAGTGCGCCGGCGCCGTACCAGGTGAGGTCGTAGTTGCCGAGCGCGTCACGGGCCAGGCCGGCCAGGCCGGCGACGACGGCCGCGCCGATCTGGTGGGCGGCGAGCACCCAGCCGAAGACGATCGGGGCGTCCTCGCCGAAGTGCCGGCGGCACAGCGCGACGGTCGGCGGCACGGTGGCCACCCAGTCCAGGCCGTAGAAGATCACGAAGGCGAGGATCGGCGGCTGGAGCGAGCCGGCCAGCAGCTGCGGCAGCAGGAGCAGGGACAGGCCGCGCAGCCCGTAGTAGACGGTCAGCAGCAGCCGGGAGTCGACCCGGTCGGTGAGCCAGCCGCTGAAGATGGTGCCGAGCACGTCGAACAGGCCGATCAGGGCGAGCAGGCTCGCGGCGGTGGTGACGGGCATGCCGTGGTCGTGCGCGGCCGGGATGAAGTGGGTGCCGACCAGGCCGGCGGTGGTGGCGCCGCAGATCGCGAAGGAGCCGGCCAGCAGCCAGAACGCCCGGGTGCGGGCGGCGTCCCGCAGCACCCGCAGCGAGCGGGCCAGGGCGCGGCCGTCGGTGACCGGTGCGGGAGGGGCCTCGGTCGCGCCGTACGGGAGCAGGCCGAGGTCGGCGGGCCGTTCGCGCATCAGCAGCAGGACCGGGACGGCGACGGCGCTGGCGGCGAGCGAGACCACGATCACGGCCGAGCGCCAGCCGTGCTGCTCGACCAGCCAGGCGCCGACCGGCAGGAAGACCAGGTTTCCCGCCGCTCCGGCGGCGGTCAGCACCCCGGTGACCAGGCCCTGGCGGGCCTGGAACCAGCGTCCGGTGATGGTGGTGGCGAAGGCGCCGGCCATCGAGCCGCTGCCGAGGCCGACCAGCACGCCCCAGCAGAGCACCAGTTGCCAGGGCTGGCGCATCAGCATGGTCAGCCCGGCGCCGACCGAGATGGTCAGCAGCGCGCAGACCACCACCAGACGCACCCCGAAACGGTCCATCAGCGCGGCGGCGAAGGGGGCGGTGAGGCCGTAGAGGGTCAGGTTGACGGAGGTGGCGCTGGAGATCGTCCCGAGCGACCAGCCGAACTCGTTGTGCAGGGCGTCCATCATCAGGCTCGGCGTGGAGCGGAAGCCCGCCGAGCCGAGCAGGACGAGCAGGGAGACACCGGCCACCACCCAGGCGTAGTGCACCCGGGGGCGCGTGGCGGGGGCGGGCGGTTCGGAGAGGGGCGTGGGGGCGAGGGCGCTGCGTTCGGTCACGCGGACGAGTGTTCCGGGCCGCCCGGAGCCGGACGAGTGGCCTGAATGACAGCTTTCGCAAGAATCAGGCCACGGGCCGCGATACCCTGGCCCGACCCACCGACACCCGAGGGGACGGCATGGCACACCTGGTCGCGGTACTCGCCCTGGAGGGCGTGATCGCCTTCGAACTCGGCATCCCCGCCCGCATCTTCGGCGGCGCCAAGGACCCGGCCGGGCAGCCGCTGTACGAGGTGGCCACCTGCACCCTGGACGGGCGGCCGGTCGCCACCAGCGCCGACTTCAAGGTCATGGTCGACCACGGGACCGAACTGCTGGAGCGGGCGGACACGGTGGTGATCCCGGCCTCCGCCGACTCCAGCCCGGCGGTCGCCGACGCCTGCTTCACCCCCGCGCTGGCCGACGCGCTGGCCCGGATCCGGCCCGGCACCCGGCTGCTGTCGATCTGCACCGGCTCGTTCATCCTGGCCGCCGCCGGGCTGCTGGACGGACGCCCGGCCACCACCCACTGGCGCTACACCGAGCGCTTCGCCCGGCTGTTCCCCCGGGTGCGGCTGGACCCCGACGTGCTCTACACCGACGACGGCGACATCCTCACCTCCGGCGGGGTGGCCGCCGGGGTGGACCTGTGCCTGCACGTGGTGCGCCGCGACCACGGCAGCGCGGTGGCCAACGCGGTGGCCCGCAACTGCCTGGTGCCGCCGTGGCGCGAGGGCGGCCAGAAGCAGTACGTGGAGGCCCCGAGTCCGGTGGACTCCGGCGGCAGCGGCACCGCCGCGGTGCGCGCCTGGGCGCTGGAGCACCTGGACCGGCCGCTGGCGCTGCGGCAGCTCGCCGACCGGGCGGGGATGAGCGTACGGACCTTCACCCGGCGCTTCCGCGAGGAGACCGGCGCCAGCCCCGGCCAGTGGATCACCACCCAGCGCACCGAGCGGGCCCGCCAGTTGCTGGAGCGCACCGATCTGACGATCGACCAGGTCGCCCGGGAGTCCGGCTTCGGCACCGCGGCCTCGCTGCGGCTGCAACTGCGCGGCCGGCTCGACGTCGCACCGAGCGCCTACCGGCGCACTTTCCGCGCCCTCCCCGAGAGCCGTACCGATCCGGGGAGCCCCGTCGCCTCCGGGAGCCCCGTCGTCCCCGAAAGCACCACCGGCCCCGGGAGCGCCGCCGCCCCCGGGAGCCCTGCACGGCGCGCTTCCTGAGCAACGCCTGGCAACCGACCAGCCGGTGGCCGAAACTCGTCACACCTCGGCGACGCATTGGATGGCGGCAGGCCGCACGCGCCCCGAGCGCGGTACGGCAGGCCGCCATCCAACCGCGGCGCGCAGGCCCTGAACCCGCGCCACACCCTCCGCACTCGCCGAGGAGCGGCCCGCGACCGGCCGTCCGCGGTCCCCCCTGCTGGCACGAATCCCCTGGACAGCAGCACCACGGCGGTGGACGGACGTCCCCTCGGCGTCCCCTCGCGACGGAGCGCCGCACCCAAGCGTGATCAGTCGGATACGTCACGTCAATGGGTAGTCCGAAATTCGGAATGGTTGCGTCACCTTTCGGCCGGTGACCGGCACCGGTGATCGGCACGGTCCGACGGCCGCCGTGAAAGCCGCTATTGCGCCAAAGCCGCCCAGTCCACGTCGGCCAGCGGATCGGCCGGGCGGGCGTCGCTGCCGATCTCGCACCAGACCCGCTTGCCCGAGCCGTCCGGGTACCAGCCCCAGCGCTCGCAGAGCAGCTCGACCAGTTCCAGGCCGCGCCCGTTGGTCGCGTCCTCGTCCGCGCCCGCGTGCCGCGGGGTCGGGGCGGCCTGGCTCGCGTCGGCGACCTCCACCCGCAGCGGGGTGGCCGGCCCGCCCTCCTGCGTGCCGTCGGCCACCGGCAGACAGAGCCGCAGGACGGCCGGACAGCCGGTGTGCACCACGGCGTTGGTCACCAGCTCCGAGACCACCAGCACCACCGTCTCGGCCATCGGCGCATCCGGGTCCACCCCGTGGTTCAGCAGCCGCGAGCGCACCCACCGGCGGGCCCGGCCGACCTCGGCGGGGTCAGCCTGCACCGCCAGCTGTACCTGAAGAACCTGCACCGCTCCACCACCCGCACTCGCAGTTCGGCCATAGTCCCGATCGGGCCGGATCGGCCGGCGGGCCCTCGCACGTCGCCCGGCACCACCCGAGCCGTACCCGGGCGCCCGCCCGGTCCGTCCGCCCGCGCCCACTCGTCCGCGCCGTCTCGTCGGTCGGGCACCGGCCGCGACACGAATACGCCTCAGGATGGGCGGGGGGACGGACCGCAGCAAGCGCTTCGGGCATATTCCGGCGATCGGGCGACAGGGCAGTGCATACTGTCCCGCTCATGCTCGCGAGCCTCGTACCGGCGCTCGGCCGGCACCGGGCCGACCAGCCGGTCCCGCAGTCGGGAACCTACCGCCGCGCGCCACCCGCGCCCCGCCCGCCACTCGCGGACCACCCGCGGTCCCGCCGGCCGGCCGTCGCACCGTCCGACGATCCGGCCCGGAGGCGGGAGAGTCCGGGCCGGGAGTTCGGGGCCGGGAGTTCCGAGCGGGCAGGCGCATCCACAGGGACGCCGATCCACGAGGAACGGTTCCGTTCTTGCCGAAATCGCCCCCGGCGCCGCCCGGCCGCAAGATACCGTTGAGTACGCCAGCGAACCCGGTCAGGAGGGTGGTTCCCGATGGCCACCCCGGAGCGGACCCCGCGCTGGGACGAGCAGTTGCAGCGCCGCCTCGCCCGCGGCGAGGAGACGGCGCTCGGCGAACTCTACGACCGGCTCGCGCCGATGGTGCACGGCCTGGCCGGACGGATACTGGCCGACCAAGCGGCCGCCACCCAGCTCACCCGGGAGGTCTTCGCCCACGTCTGGGAACACCCCGAGGAATACGACCCCGCCCGGGGCACACTGCGCTCCTGGCTCGGCGCGCTGACCCACCACCGCGCGGTCGAACGGCTGCGGGCACGGCGGGCCGCCGAACAGGCCCCGGGCACGGAGGCCGAGATCCGTGCCGTGGCCACCGCGGCGCGGATGCAGTACGTGGTCGACTCCCTGCCCCAACCCCTGCGTGAGACCATCGCGGTGACCTACTACGACGGCCGCACGTACCGCGAGACGGCCCGGCTGCTCGGCATCAGCGAGCAGGCCGCCAAGCAGCGGATGCGGCTCGGTCTGGAGCTGCTGGCCACCGAACTGGCCGACGAACGCACCCGCCAGGACGGAACCGGGGACGGGAACGGGGAGACGTGAGCAGCACTGAGGAGCAGCACGACGCCCTGCGCTCGCTGCTCGGCGCGTGGGCCCTCGGCGCCTGCCCGGCCCGCGAGGCCGGCGAGTTGGAGCAGCACCTGCGCGGCTGCCGGGAGTGCGCCGAGGAGGCGGCCCGGCTGCGCGAGGCGGCCGGCTGGCTCTCCCTGGACGAGCCGCTGGACCAGCCCGGCTCGCTGCGCCAGCAGGTGCTCGACTGGTGCCTGGCCCGCCGGCCGGCCGAACTGCCCGTCCCCGCCTGGGGCGTGCCGTACACGGCGGAGACCGCCAAGCTCGACGCGCTGCTGCGCGACCTCGGCCCGGAGGAATGGCAGGAGGTGGCCGAACTGCCGTGGCACGGCGGCACCGAGTGGCTGCGCCCGGCCGAGGTGCTGGGTCACCTGACCGCGGTGGACGGCTTCCTGGCGCTGGCGCTCGGTCTGCCCGATCCGGTGCCGGCCGCCCCGGGCCTGCCCGCCGTGCCGGGCGGGCGGAGGGTGCCGCCGCAGGAGCCGGCCGCCGGGCCGGCGGTGCCGCGCGTCCCGCCGCAGGGCGGTCCGTACGGCGCGATCACCGCGCGCACCGCCCGGCTGATCGCGGACCAGGGCGGCCTGGCCCCGCAGTCGGTGCGCTCCCGCTGGCGGCGGCAGGCCCACGACCTGGTGCGCAGCGCCGCGCTGGTGCCGCAGGGCAACACCCCGGTCGACTACGGCTTCGCGGTGCTGCCGCTGCGCGACGCCTTCGTGGACCGCGCCTTCGAGTGCTTCGTGCACGGCGAGGACGTGGCCCGTGCGGTCGCCTACCCGTACGATCCGCCGGCGCCGCAGCACCTGCGGCAGATGGTGGAGCTGGTGGTCCGGCTGCTCCCCCGGGCGCTGGCCCGGCTGCGCGCGGCCCGCCCCGAGCACGCCGGGGCGCCGGATGCGCCGGAGGGCGGGGTGCGGACCGCCCGGCGGGTGCGGCTGATGGTCGACGGCCCGGCGAGCGGCGAGTGGCTGATCACCCTGGACGGCGACGACGACCGCACCGACCGCACCGGCGGGCCGACCGGCGAGGAGCCGGTGGCCTCGATGGTCCTGGACGGCCTGGAGCTGTGCCAGCTGGCCGCCGGGCACCGCGACCCGGACCGGCTGCCGGTCGGCGAGCACGGCGACCGGGCCGCGGTCCGCGAGGTGCTGCACGCGCTCCTGCTGCTCTCCCGGCCGTAGCGCCCCGGGGCCTACGCGAAGACGACCGTACGGGTCCCGTCCAGCAGCACCCGGTGCTCGCTGTGCCACTTCACCGCGCGGGCGAGCGCCTGGCACTCGACGTCCCGGCCGAGCGCGACCAGTTGGTCGGGGCTGACGTCGTGGGTGACCCGGGCGACCTCCTGCTCGATGATCGGGCCCTCGTCCAGGTCGGCGGTGACGTAGTGCGCGGTGGCGCCGATCAGCTTCACGCCGCGCGCGTGCGCCTGGTGGTACGGCTTGGCGCCCTTGAAGCTCGGCAGGAAGGAGTGGTGGATGTTGATCACGCGGCCGGACAGCTCGGTGCACAGCTGGTCGGAGAGCACCTGCATGTAGCGGGCCAGCACGACCAGTTCGACGTTCTCCTTGGCGATCAGGTCGAGCAGCTGCTGCTCGGCCTGGGCCTTGGTGTCCCTGGTGACCGGGATGTGGTGGAAGGGGATGCCGTAGCTCTCGGTCAGGTCCTGCAGGTCGGTGTGGTTGGAGACCACCGCGGCGATCTCCACCGGCAGGGCGCCGATCCGGGTGCGGTAGAGCAGGTCGTTCAGGCAGTGCCCGAACTTGCTGACCATGAGCACGATCCGCATCCGCTCCTCGGACGGGTGGATCTGCCAGTCCATCCCGAAGGAGGCGCCGATCGCGGCGAAGCTGGCCCGCAGCTTGTCGGCGGTGACCGGCTCGGGGGCGGAGAAGTGCACCCGCATGAAGAAGAGCCCGCTGTCGCCGTCCCCGAACTGCTGGCTGTCGATGATGTTGCAGCCGGTCATGAAGAGGTAACTGGAGACAGCGTGGACGATGCCCTGCTTGTCGGGGCAGGACAGCGTGAGGACGTACTGGGCGCTGGCCGGCTGCTGTTCCACTGGGGGTATCCCGTTCTGAGGTCGTGACGTGCGTGGATGGTCCAGCGTGTCACATTCCGGACGGCCGCCGTCCCGCTGCCCGCACTGCGGGACGGCGGCACCCGGCCGCCGTCCCGGTCGGTGCCCGGCCGCCGTCCCGGTCGGTGCCCGGCCCCGGACCCGGTCGACGCCGGGCCCCGGACCCGGTCGGTCTCAGACCTGGGTGAGGATGCGCAGCACGTCCAGCGACTTGGGCGCCGCGTCCGGGTCGTCCCCGTCGCCCAGGGCCAGCGCGACGTGCGCCTCGCGGGCGGCCCGGACGGTCTCCGGCCAGCCGGGGTGGCCGAGGTAGGCGGAGGTCGGCGCGTCCGCACCGACCTCGTGCAGCATCTGCACGGCCCGCAGCACCGCGACGTCCATCAGCGCGGCCTCGGCGGAGTCACGGAAGATCGTTCCGACGTACTTCTCGGCCGACCAGCGGTCCAGCCAGGTGTCCTCGACCAGCCGGTAGACGGCGTCGGTCACGTCGCCGTACCCCTCCCGGCCGGTCAGCCAGGTCTCCTGCTGGAAACCGGGGTCGGACAGCATGTGCAGCGCCGAGCGCAGTCGGGCTCGCCAGCGCCACCAGGGCAGGTCGTTGAGCGGCATGCCGCCCATCGTGCTGGAGCGGTGGCCCGGACGAGAAGGGTTTCGGGCGGACCGGTGCGAAGAATCTGTGCTGGCGGACATGGTGAACGATCGTACGTTCCCTGTCTGTTCGTGCTCCACTCGCGATCTACACGCGTACCGCTCCGGATTTCGGCCGCCGTTTGCCATCCGTTCGCACTTCGGCCCTCTCGGCTTGTGGCGCCGGGGCTTGGCTTGATCCGGTGCGCCGGAGTGCGCCCCAGAGAGGGAATACCGATGACCAGCCGAAGGGACTCGTTCCAGGGCCGTCCCCAGGTCGTGCGACGCCGCCGCCGACGCCCGATCGCAGCCGCGGTGACCGCCGCGGCCCTGCTCCCCACCCTCTTCTCGGCCTCCGCGTGCGGCGGACCGGCCGATGCCTCCACCAGCGGCGACGACCTGACCGTGATGACCTGGGCCCCGTCCGGCACCGCGTCCGCCGACCGCCCGGGCATGACCGCGCTCGCCTCCGCCATCGGCCAGGACGTCAACACCAAGGGCGCACTGTTCGGCCACCGGCTGCGAGTGCTCACCTGCAACGAGCACAACACCGCGGAGGGCGCCCGCGCCTGTGCCCAGCAGGCGGTGGACGCCAAGGCGGTCGCCGTGATCGGCTCCTACAGCCAGTGGGGCGAGGCGTTCATGCCGGTGCTGGAGCGCGCCGGCATCCCGTTGATCGGCGGCTACGGGCTCTCCCAGCCGGAGTTCTCCAGCCCGCTGTCCTACCCGGTGGACGGCGGCATGCCGGCACTGATCGCGGGCAACGGCCGCCAGCTGGTGGACGCCGGCTGCAAGGCCGTCGCCTTGGTCCGCCCGGACACCCCGGCCGGCGACAACCTGCTCGGCTACCTGGGCACCGCACTGCGGCCGGCCGGGATCAAGCTGACGGACGTCAAGGCGCCCGAGCAGTCCTCCGACTACACCCCGGTGGTCCGCAAGGCGGTCGGCAAGGACGAGCCGGGCAACTGCGTCACCAGCGCTCTGGCCGCCGAGCCGACCGGCAACCTGCTGGACTCCTACCGGCGGCTGAACCCGAAGAACACCCGGATCGCCTCGGTGATCGGCAGCGTCCAGCAGTCGGTGGTGGACTCCACCGGCGGCGACTCCGGCCCGCTGGGCGGCGCCTACGTCACCAGCTGGTACCCGCCGGAGTCGGCGAAGATCTGGGACGGGCTGCGCGCGGTGGTGCGCTCCGACACCACCGGCGGACGCCCCATCGACGTCTCCGACCCGGGCGTTCAGACCACCTGGGCCGCGTACGAGGTGTTCCGGACGGCGGTGCAGAAGCTGGCGGAGGCCGGCAGACCGGTCACCTCGAAGGCGGTCTCCTCGCTGCTGGACAGCGGCGAGGGCATCGACATCGGGATCACCCCGCCGCTGAACTGGGGCACCACCAACATGCTGCCCAGCAGCGGGTCACCGCGGCTGGTGAACACCTGGGTCACCTACCAGGTGGTCAAGAACGGCCGGATGACCCTGCAGCAGCCGGGCTTCGTGGACATCCGCTGGGCGCTCACCGGGGGCCGGCCGCCGGCCTGACGCGAACCGCCCGGGGCGAGGGGGGACGGCCGGAAGGCCCGTCCTCCCTCCCGTCGTTCACCGGCCGCCGTCGCTCACAGGTCGCCGTCGTTCCGGTTGGGCAGTCCGGTCTGGGCGGCGATCGCGTTCCAGAGCGTGGCGGCCTGCTTCTTCGCGGTGGTCGCGGTGCCGCTGGCCTGGACGGCGTTCTTGTAGTGCTGGTTGTCCTGCTTCTTCGCGTCGCAGGAACCCTGCGCGTCCTGTGCCCAGGCCGCGTACTCGTCGTCGGCCTGGGCCGAGGCCGTCCAGGCCGCGTTGAGCTGGTCGACCAGCTGCTGGCCGCCGGGCAGCTTGTCGGTCTTCAGCTGGCCGAGCTTGCCCTGGAGCTCGCGCCGCTTGCCGGCCGCGGCGGTCAGCGCCTGCTGGGACTCGGGCAGCTTGTCGCACTTCTGCACCGAGCCGACCGCGGAGACCACCGAGCTGCGGCTGTCGCTCGCGGTGCCCAGCAGGTCCGACAGCGGCTGCGCCTGGGCCTTGACGTCCGGGTCGACGGCCGCGCCGGAGCCGCTCGCGCTCGGCGTGCCGGGGCCGGCGGCGGTGGTGGTGCCGGCGGCGGCCACCGGGGTGGTCTTCTTGCCGTCCTTGGGCTCGCCGCCGCCGACCAGGACGGCGACCAGGATGCCGGCCACCGCACAGCCCGCCACCACGCCGCCGATGATCAGCTTGTTGGACGGGCGTCCGCCGCGGCCCGAGCCGCCCGCCTGGGTCGCGTCGTACCCCTGGTCGAAGCCCTGGCCGTAGTCCTGGCCCTGCTCGGGGGCGTAGCCCTGGTGGTAGTCCTGGGCCGGGTAGGCCGGCTGCGCGGCCGGCGGATAGGCCTGGTACCCCGGCGCGGGCTGCGGCTGCGGGTAGCCGGGCTGGACCTGCCCCGGGTAGCCGGCCGCCTGGGGGTCACCGACCGGGTACGGCGGCAGGTGCTGGGTCTCCGGGGCCGGATCGGGCTGCGGGGCGCCGTACCCGGGCTGCGGCGCACCCCACGGGGCGCCCGGCGCGGGCACCGGCTGGCCGGGCACCGGCTGCGCGGGCATGGCCTGGGTCGGCAGCGCGTGCGCGCCCTCGCCGAGGTACTCCGGCTGCCCGGACGGCTGCCCCACCGGCGGCACGGCCGAGTGGGCCTGCGGCTGGCCCGGCTGCCCCTGCGACTGGCCGGGCTCGGGGCGGAACAGGTCGTCCAGGTTGAAGTCACCGGAGTTCGGGTACGAGCGGCGCTGACTCAACGCGATTCCTCACCTGTGCAGGACCGCGCGCTGACGGCGGACCACATCTCGTCGGTTCTTGGGAGCATCACAGTTCCTTGGACGTCGCGCCCACGCTACCGGTTCGCCTCACCGGGTGACCACGTGGGCGGGACATCCGTCACGCTCCCTGCACAGACGGTCCGTGGGCCGCCCCGGGCTCGGGCCGCCCCCGGCCCCGGGGCGAAGCAGGCCCAGGTGACAGGCAGGCCCTAAGCCGCCTCGGCATCCGCCCGGGCGTGGAACTCGCGGACCACCCGCTGCTCCCGGTACGGCTCCAGCCTGCGCCGGAACTCGTCCAGGTACTCCACGCCACGGTTGGAGCGCAGCCCGCTCAGCAGCCGGACCGCCTGGGCACCCGTCTCGCAGGCGCGTTCCAGGTCCCGCTGCTGGAGCTGGGCGGTGGCCAGCAGGACGAGGTCCACCGCGCGGCGCCGGACCCGGGTCGGCGGGTGCAGGTCGAGCGCCCGGCGGGCGTAGTGCTCGGCCTGGCCGGCCTGCTCCAGGTCCCGGTGGCAGTGGGCCAGCTCGTCCGCGAGGTAGGCGTCGTCGAAGTGGGCGATCCAGTCCGGGTCGTCCTCCGGGCGGCGCTTCTCCATCATCTCCAGCGCCCTGGCCGACACCGTCTCGCAGGAGCGGGCGTCGCCGAGCAGGGCGTGGCCGCGGGCCTCGGCGGCGTAGAACATCGCCATCGCCGTCGGGGTGGCCACCGAGCGGGCGCCTTCCTGGGCGGCGCGGGCGAGTTGGGCGATCTCCCGCGGGTTGCCGAGGGTGGCCGCCAGGTGGCTCATCGAGGCGGCCAGCACGTAGCCGCCGTAGCCGCGGTCGTCGGCGGCCTGGGCCAGCCGCAGCGCCTGGATGTAGTAGCGCTGGGCGAGCCCGGGCTGACCGGTGTCCACCGCCATGTAGCCGGCCAGTTCGGTCAACCGGGCCACCGCGGCGAAGAGTTGGCGCCCGGTCTCCTCCCGGTAGGCACCGCCGAGCAGGCCGGAGACCACCGAGTTGAGGTAGTGCACCACCACCGGGCGCACGTGGCCGCTGCCGAAGCGGTGGTCCAGGTCGACCAGCATCGCGGTGGTCGCCTTGATCGCGGCCACGTCGGTCGGACCGACCCGGGGGCCGCCGGCCCGCGCCACCACCGGATCCGGCGGGGTGATCAGCCAGTCCCGGCTGGGCTCCACCAGCGCGGAGGCGGCGACCGTCGCGCCGGTCAGGAAGTCCCGCCGGCCGACGTCACTGCGCCACAGCTCGCAGACCTGCTCCAGCGCGGCGCCGATGGTCGGCGCGAACTGGAGCCCGATGCCGGAGCTCAGGTTCTTGCCGTCCGCCATGCCGATCTCCTCGACCGACACGCTGCGGCCTAGCTTGCGGCCCAGGGCCTCGGCGATCACGGCCGGCGCCTGCCCGCGCGGCTGCTGCCCGCGCAGCCAGCGGGCGACGGAGGTCTTGTCGTACCGAAGGTCCAGCCCGTGCTCGGCGCCGCAGAGGTTGACCCTCCGGGCCAGGCCGGCATTGGAGCAGCTGGCCTCCTGGATCAGTTGCTGTAGACGCTCGTTGGGCTGTCGTGCGACGAGTGGTCTCGCGGCCATTGGGCTTCGCCTCCCCACACCCTCCGGTCCCGGCCGGCGGGCGACGATTCTGCTGATCTGTTGCCGACTGTCCGACCGTCCAAGGAATCTGACACCAGGTTAGCGATCAGCAACGCCAGCGGGATACCCACGGTGACGAACCGCACCCCCCTTGCGCCCTGGGAAATGCTCCTGTGCGCCCCCGCTGCGCCTGCCCTCGGCCCCTTCAATTCGGTCGACTAACCGGAACGGGTGACATTGCCGGGATGCACCCAACCGGGCGCCATCGGGCCGTAACCAGCCTCACACACGGTAGTTGAGTACCCCGTGGAAGACATCCCCGACGCCGCGGGCCGGAACGAGAAGGCCGCTCCGCCCCCCTTGCTCGCCGAAGCGATCGGCTACGCCGAGACCCGCCACTGGGAGGTGGCGCCGGGCGCCTGGCTGATCGACGACGGCGACGACGACGGCGTCCGCTGTTCCTGCGGTGACCGGCGCTGCACGATGCCGGGCGCCCACCCGCTGGACCCGGACTGGGCACGGAAGGCGAGCGCCGGTCTCGGCGCGGTGCGGCACTGGTGGACCGAGCGGCCGCAGGCGTCGATCCTGCTGCCCACCGGGCGCTCGTTCGACGTCCTGGACGTCCCGGAGACGGCCGGCTGCCTGGCGCTCGCCCGGATGGAGCGGATGGACCTCCAGCTCGGCCCGGTGGTGGTCCAGCCCGCCGCGTCCGGGCGGATCGGGCGACGGCTGCACTTCCTGGTGCTGCCCGGGGCCGCGGCCAGGCTCCCGGAGATGCTCCGCCGACTCGGCCGGCCGCCCGGTCGGCTGGACCTGGTCGCCCGCGGCGAGGGGGACTGGACGGTCGCCCCGCCGTCCCGGATCGGATCCCTGGGGTACGCCCAGTGGGCCCGCTCCCCCTCCGCGCTCAACCGCTGGCTGCCGGACGCCGCCGAACTGATCAGCCCGCTCGCGTACGCCTGCGGACGCGAGGCGCGCTCGGTCCGCGCCGCCCGGGCCGCCCGGCCGGCGCCGGTGGGCTGAGCCCGGACCGGCTCCGTCCGGCCCCCTGGATCTGCCGCCCTCCGCCGATCGGGTGAGGGCGCGCACTGCGCGACACAACGCGCGCGAGTGACGGGCCTTGTCTCCCACCGGAGACGGGGTCCGTCATGCGCATGTCCGGATAAGGCTTCCGTGTACCCGCTGATCAACCGGAAAAGCCCCTCGTACGAGTGACAGCACTCAAGGATTGCCATGATCGGCCGAGGGGAGGAATTGCGATGTGTGGGGACGCCGGCAGGGGCGCTCGGACGGGGAAGCCGGGCGGCGGCGGTGGAGGGGAACGGGAGGGAGCAGGGAGGGACGGGAGGGAACGGGGAGGCGAGCGGGCCCGCTGCACGGGGAGCAGCGGGCCCGCTCGGCTGTTCGGATCCGGCGCCTCCGGTTCGGAGCCGGCGCCCGGGGTGTGGAGCCGGCGGCTCAGGCCTGGGCGACGAAGACGTGCTGGGCGATGTCCTTGCCCAGCTCCGCCGCGTTGTCGCCGGTGCCGACCAGCACACCGGCGACGCCGATGTTGACCTTGACCGTGGAGCCCGGCCGGACGCCGGCCCGGCGCAGGGTGCTCATCAGCGCGCTGTCGGTCTGGATCGGCTCGCCGATCCGACGGACCACCACGTCGGCCCCGGCGTCGCCCGGCTTGACGGTGTCCAGCGGGACGAGTCCGGCGTCGAAGCCCTCGCCCTCGGCCTTGGTGTCGCCCAGCTCGTCCAGGCCCGGGATCGGGTTGCCGTACGGGGACTGGGTGGGGTGGCCGAGCATGGCGAGCACCTTGCGCTCGACCGTCTCGCTCATCACGTGCTCCCAGCGGCAGGCCTCCTCGTGCACCTGCTCCCACTCCAGGCCGATCACGTCGACGAGCAGGCACTCGGCGATGCGGTGCTTGCGCATGACGCGCACCGCGAGCCGGCGGCCGTCCTCGGTCAGTTCGAGGTGGCGGTCCCCGGCGACCTGGAGCAGCCCGTCGCGCTCCATCCGGCCGACCGTCTGGCTGACCGTGGGCCCGCTCTGTTCCAGGCGCTCCGCGATCCGGGCGCGCATCGGGACGATGCCCTCCTCCTCCAGCTCCAGGATGGTGCGAAGGTACATCTCAGTGGTGTCGATCAGCCCAGACATCGCCGCTGGCTCCGTTCTTCGGTGTCCTCATCGCCAATTCTGACGTACCGGACCGGCAACCGGGCCCGCCCCGGGGCTCCGGAGAGCCGTTTTGTTCCTGTTGACAACGATGCCGCCGGGGCGCGACCGTGCTCGCCGAAGCTTTCTCCACCGGCGGTCTGGACCACCCGGACCACCCCACCCGGCCGGCTCCCCCACCGGCAGAGAGCGAAGGCACCAGATGAACGACCTGGTCGGCAGGTACTTCGACGCGGCGATCGCCCACCTCCAGCGGGTCCGCGAGGAGGAGGCCGACGCCATCGAGGCCGCCGCCGCGCTGCTGGCCGAGGCGATGACCGAGGGTCGCAGGGTCTTCACCTTCGGTGCCGGGCACTCCTCGCTGCCGGCCCAGGACGTGGTCTACCGGGCCGGCGGGCTGGTCCCGGTGAACCTGCTGAACGTGCCCGGGATGGCCGGGGTGACGGTGATGCCCGCGCCGCTGTCCAGCGCGCTGGAGCGGGTCTCCGGGCTGGCCACCGCCACCCTGGACCTCACTCCGGCGACCGCGGGGGACCTGCTGTTCGTGATCTCGCTCTCCGGCCGCCAGGTGATGCCGGTCGAGCTGGCCCGGTACGCCCGGGACCGCGGCCTGAAGGTGGTCGGGGTGACCTCGCTGGCGTACCCGCAGGAGGTGCCCTCGGCGCACCCGACCGGCACCTACCTGAAGGACCACTGCGACGTGGTGCTGGACAGCAAGATCGCGGTCGGCGACGGCGAGCTGACCCACCCGGGCACCGAGACCACCTTCGGGCCGGTCTCCACCATCGTGACCAGCGCGCTGATGCAGGCCGTGGTCGCCTCGGCGGTCGGCCGACTGGCCGACCGGGCGGCCGCCGGGGAGTGCCCCGCGCCGCCGCTGTTCCGCTCCGGCAACGTCCCGGGCGGCACCGAGTGGAACGCCAAGCAGATGGCCGAGAACGCCGAGCGGGTCTTCTACACCTACTGATGCACCTGCCGGCCCGCACGCACTGATCCGCACCCGCCGGTCCGCGCTCTCCGGCCCGCCCCCGGCGGTCGCCCGCGCGCACCCGCCGGCCACCGCGCGCCCCCGCCACCCCTCTCGCACGCTGGGTGCCGGATCGAGCACGGGGAGTACCGGACAACCATCGGGGCTTCCCGGCCACATCCGGCCGCCCCGGCCGTCACCAGGCGTACCGGCGAGCCGCCCGGGGCAGGAGAGCGGTGCGACCGGAGCGACTGGTGGGGGCCGAACATGGCGTCTGTTGCGGGACGGACCGGGTGGATGCGTGAGCGGGACCTGCTGCCCGGGTTCTTCTGGGCCGCCGACGCGGCCTCGCTGCACGGGCAGCGACGCTCGGTGCTGCTCTCCGCCTGGGAGCTGGTCCTGCTGGTGCTCGCCGCGGCGACCGGCTCGGCCGACGGCGAGCCCTGGGCCTGGTCGGCGGCGGTGGCCTACCTCGGCGCGGTCGCGCTGGCGGTGGTGGTCAGCCGGCAGAACCCGCAGGGCCTCTGGTACGAGGGCCGGGCGGCCGCCGAGTCGGTGAAGACGCTGGCCTGGAAGTACGCCGTCCGGGCCGACGCCTACCAGCCGCCGCCGCGCGCCCTGCCGGACGCCGAGGGCCTGTACCACTTCCAGCTCGCCCGGGTGCTCGGCGCGTTCCGGGACAGCCCGGTGGCCGTCCCGGAGGACGGGGCGGGGATCACCCCGGCGATGCGCGACCTGCGCGAGCAGCCGCTGGCGGTGCGCCGCGAGGTGTACCTGGCCGAGCGGATCCAGCTGCAGCACGACTGGTACCGCGCCAAGGCCCGCCACTGCGCCCGCGCCGGGCACTGGGCCGGGGTGCTGGGTGTGCTGCTGCCCGCGCTCGGCCTGGTGCTCGCCCTGCTGCGGGCGCTCGGCGCGTTCGGCTACGACGCGCTGGGCACGGTCTCGGCGGTGGCCGCCTCGGTCGCCGCCTGGGCGCAGCTGCGCCAGTACCGGCCGCTGGCGGCCGCGTACGCCCTGGCCGCCGAGGAGCTGGCGCAGATCCAGCGCCAACTCGCCCAGCTGGACCTGGAGTCGATGGAGGCCGAGGAGATCTGGGCCCGCCTGGCCCGGGACGCCGAGGACGCGATCTCCCGCGAGCACACCACCTGGCAGGCCCGCCGGGAGGTGCGCACCACCACCGACCGGGAGCACGCAACCGACCCGGAGCACTGAGGAGGCCGCAGGTGTCGTTACGGATGGTCAAAACGGCGGACGACCGCGCCCTCGCCGTCGAGTCCCTCGGCGACCCGCGCGGCCGTCCGGTGTTCCTGCTGCACGGCATGCCCGGCAGCCGGGTCGGCCCGCACCCGCGCAGCACGGTGCTGTACCGGCTGGGGGTACGGCTGATCTCGTACGACCGGCCCGGCTACGGCGACTCGACCCGGCTGTTCGGCCGCCGGGTGAGCGCGGCGGCCGCGGACGTGCGGACCATCGCGGACGAGTTCGGGCTGGAGAGCTTCGCGGTGCTCGGCCGCTCCGGCGGCGGCCCGCACGCGCTGGCCTGCGCGGCGCTGCTGCCGGAGCGGGTCAGCCGGGTGGCGGTGCTGGTCGGCCTCGCGCCGCGCAACGCGGCCGGCCTGGACTGGTACGCGGGGATGACCCCGTCCAACGTCCGTGCCTACCGGGAGGCCGAGCGGGGGCACGGCCGGATCGCCGACGCGATGGAGTTCCGCTCCCGGCAGATCAAGGACGACCCGGTCCGGCTGCTGAACGGGCTGCGCACCGAACTCTCCGCCGCCGACCGGGAGGTGGTGGCCGACAGCGGGCTGCGGCGGATGCTCCAGAGCAACTACCGGGAGGCGTTCCGGCACGGCGCGGACGGCTGGATCGACGACGTGCTGGCCTTCACCGCCGACTGGGGGTTCGAGGTCGGGTCGGTCCGGGTGCCGACCTGGCTCTGGCACGGCGCGGACGACCAGTTCTCGCCGGTCGACCACTCCCGCTGGCTGGCCGACCACATCCCGGACGCCGAGCTGTTCCTGGAGCCCGGCGCCGCGCACTTCGGGGCGTTCCGGGTGATGACCACCGCGCTCGCCTGGGCGGCCGGCTGGGGCGGTCCGGGGTCAGCCCTTCGCCGGCGTCAGGGGCGCTGAGCCGCCGAGCACCGCCAGCACGTTGTCCACCGCCAGGCCGCCCATCGCCTGCCGGGTGCGGACGGTGGCACTGCCCAGGTGCGGGGCCAGCACCGCGCGCTCCTGGGCGAGCAGCGCGGACGGGACGGCCGGCTCGTGCTCGAAGTTGTCCACGGCGGCGGCGAACAGCGCACCGGACTCCAGCGCGGCGGCCAGCGCCTCCTCGTCCACCACGCCCGCGGTCATGCTGACCACCACCGCGCCGCGCGGCAGCAGGGCGAGCCGGCGGGCGTCCAGCAGGTGCCGGGTCTCGGCGGTGAACGGGCAGGTGACGACCAGCACGGTGGAGGTGGCGAGCAGTTCCTCCAGCGGCTTCCAGTCGGCGCCTTCGGCCTGCTCGGCCGGCAGTTCACCGCGGTTGTGGTAGCTGACCGGCATGTCGAAGGCGCGGGCCCGGCGGGCCACCGCCCGGCCGATCCGGCCCATGCCGAGCACGCCCAGCGGGGTGCCGGCCAGCTCCAGGCCGAGCAGGAAGTTCGGCGCCCAGACCCAGGGCTCGCCGGAGCGCAGCAGCCGCTCGCCCTCGCCGAGCCGGCGGGTGGCGGCCAGCAGCAGCGCCCAGGCCATGTCGGCGGTGGCGGTGGTGAGCACGCCGGGGGTGTTGGTGACCAGGACGCCGCGTTCGGCGCAGGCGGCCACGTCCACGTTGTGGTAGCCGACGGCGTGGTTGGCGACGACGGCCAGCTGCGGGCCGGCCGCGTCGAGGAACTCGTCGTCCACCCGGTCGTCCAGGGTGGTGATCACGGCCCGCCGGCCGCGGACGGCGTCCAGCAGTTCGGCCCGGTCCATCGTCAGGTCGGAGTCGTGGTAGGTGACGGCGTGGTGCGCGGTCAGCCGTTCGATGACGCCGGGGGCGAGGCGCCTGGTGACCAGGACCGGGGGCGGGGTGCTCATGCGCCCGCCTCGCTTCGCTCGGCAGGGGCATTCGCCCACGCGCACCTCTTGACGACTCGCTCGCTGCGCTCACTCATGCGCCCGCCTCGCTTCGCTCGGCAGGGGCATTCGCCCACGCGCACCTCTTGACGACTCTCTCGCTGCGCTCGCTCATGGCCCTGGAGCGTACCCCGCCCCCTCCTGATCAGACCGGCTGCGGCTCCAGGTCGCGGTTGATCCGCTTCCAGCCGCGCGCGGAGACCGTGTTGGGGTGCTCCTCGCCGACCTGCCGGATCAGTTCGGAGATGGCCCGCGCCCGCAGCTCGGCGGCCTGGGTGTGCCGCCCGCCCGACCGCAGGGTGATCGCCAGGTTGGCCTCGCAGGCCACCGCGTCCGGGTGCTGGGCGCTGTAGCGGTCGCACAGCCCCTGGTACGCGGCCCGACCGAGCCGTTCGGCGCGGTCGATCTGCCCGTCGTCGCCGTAGGCGTTGGCCAGGTTGATCATCGCATTGAGGGTGTACGGGTGCTCCGGCCCGACCGAGCGGGTCAGCCCCTCGACGGTGAGCCGGCCGCGCTCGATGGCACCCTGGACGTCGCCGCTGCCCCGCAGGTAGATGCCGAGGTTGTTGGCGCAGGCCAGGGTGAACGGGTGCTCGTCGCCGAACAGCCGCCGGTGGCCCTCGAAGACGGTGGAGCAGAGGTCGCGGGCGGCCTCCTTGTCGCCGGAGGCGCTGTGGTCGGCGGCCAGGTTGAGCGCGCAGGCGAGCGCGTCGGGGGCGTCGGCGCCGTAGCGCTCCAGGTAGCGCTCGTAGGTCTCCTTGGTGATCCGGCGGGCCTCGGCGAGCTGGCCGATCCGGCGCAGTGAGACGGCCAGCGACTTGGCGTTGCGCAGGTTCTCCGGGAGGTCCGGGTCGAGCACGTCGCCGAGGTCGGAGGTGACCTCCTGGAGCAGGTCCACCGAGCCGCGGTAGTCGCCGAGTTCGCGCAGGTCGCGGGCCAGGTTGGACTTGGTGGACAGGGTGTAGGGGTGCTTGGGGCCGAGGACGGCGGTGCGCCGGTCGAGGGTCTCCTGGTCGAGTTCGCGGGCCGCCTCGCTGTCGCCGACCAGCCGGTAGTCGATCGCCAGGTTGTTCGCCATGGAGAGCGTGCGCGGGTTGTCGTCGCCGAACAACTCGCGGAACTGGTCGAGGATTTCGCGGTCGAGGTCGAGGGCGGCCTGGAACCGGCCGAGCGCCCGGCGGTCGGCGCCCAGCGAGCCGGCCGTCATCAGGGTGTACGGGTGGTGCTCGCCGAGCAGGGCCCGCTGGCGTTCCAGGGTGTCCTCGTCCAGGGCCAGCGCCTCGGCGTAGTTGCCCTGGGAGCGCAGCACGTTGGCGAGCTGGAAGCGCAGCAGCAGGGTCTGCCGGTCGTCCTCGCCGAGCTTGCCGGTCCACTCCGCGTCCAGGGCGTGGCCGAGGTCGCGGGCGCGGTCGAGTTCGCCGCGCTTCCACAGGTAGCGGACCCGGTCGATGAGCAGCTGGCGGGTGTCCGCCTCGTCGCAGTTGTGCGCCTTGGACGGCGACAGGTGCGGCCAGATCTCGTCGAAGGCGGGCCAGTTGGCCGGGTCGTCGGTGTCGCCGAGGACGGGCCGGGCGCCGGTGAGGATGCGGTGCACCTCGTGGACGGCGATCTCCTGCTCGTCGGCGGTCATCCCGGCCCGGATCACCGCCTGGACGAGCCGGTGCACCTGGAAGCTGTTGCTGCCGGCGTCGACCTTGGCCAGCGCGTACCGGCCGATCGCCTGGATCACCTTGCCCAACATGAACTTGTCGCTGAGGTCGGCGTCGAACTTCACCAGCGCCCGGATCATCTGGTCGCTGTAGAAGAGGTTCATCGAGATCGGCTCGGGCGCGAAGAACGCGCAGAGCTGGAGCAGCCGGACGGCCGCCGGGGACTGCTGGCGCAGCCGTCCGATCGACACGTTCCAGGTCGCGGCGACCGGGGTCGGGTAGTCGGCCGGGCGGCCGACGGCCAGTGCGCGGGCGGCCTCGGCGTGCAGCTGGGAGACGTAGGTGTCCACCGGGGTGCCGGTGGTGTCCAGCCAGGCGGCGGCCACCTCGACGGCCAGCGGCAGGTCGCCGACCGCCTCGGCGACCCGGTCGGCGTCCGGGCGGGAGAGGCTGCGGGCGCGCCGGCACAGGTGCTCGACGCTCTCGCCGCGGGTGAAGACGTCGACCTCCAGCGCCTCGGCGTGCCCGGTCCAGGCCTGGTTGCGGGAGGTGACCAGGATGTGGCCGGAGCCGCCGGGGAAGAACCGGCGAATCTCGGCGGGCTCGTCGGCGTTGTCGAAGATCAGCAGCCAGCGCGAGGTGGGCACGCCGCGCCGCAGCGCCTCCCGGGCCGCCTCGGCGGCCTCGGTGACCGAGTCGCCGACCCGCAGCCCCAGCCGGCGGGCGAGTTCGGCGAGCGCCGGGGCGACCAGCTCGGTCTGCTCGGCGTCGATCCACCAGACCAGGTCGTAGTCGGACATGAAGCGGTGGGCGTACTCCAGCGCCACCTGGGTCTTGCCGACGCCGCCGAGCCCGTACAGGGTCTGCGGGGTGGGCAGCACGGCCGCCATGCCGCCGCGCAGCTGGTTGCGCAGCTGTTCCAGGACGGGGGCGCGCCCGGTGAAGGAGGGGTTGCGCGGCGGGACGTCCCACACCGAGGGCTTGCTGCCGGGGAAGCGCGGGCCGCCGTTGGGCGCGTCGTCGAGCGGCACCTCGCCGCGGCCGAGCGCGCGCAGCAGGCTCAGGATCGACTGGTTCTCGTCCCGGCCGACCAGGTCGACCGGGTTGCGGTTGCTGAACGGCGCGGTCAGCCGGACGTCGCCGACGCGGACCGGCAGCAGCTGGCGCCGGGTGCCGGACGGGTCGGAGCTGACCACCGACTCCCACAGCGCCCGCGCCTGCGGGGAACGCTGGTAGGCGGGCGAGAGCACGGCGACCGTGCGGAACGCGGAGTCGATGCCGCGCTCGGTCTCCTCGCGCGGGTCGGTGCCGGCGCTGAGGTCGCGGGGCAGCACCCGGAAGCCGGCCCGGGTGAGGACGGACTCGATCCAGTCCGCCCACATCCGGTCCTCGGGGACGTAGGAGAGGTAGAGGTCGGCGGGCACGGACGGGCGGCGGCGGGTGAAGGCGTCCACGTAGCGCAGCCGGACGGTCTCGTCCATCGGCGGCAGGCCGGGCGCCCGGCCGTCGGTGAGCATGGAGGTCAGCCGCTCGCAGGCGGCCAGCATCGAGGTCGGGGTGCCGGTCTGGTCGCCGAAGGTCGCGAGGATCTCCTCGTACGCGTAGAACGGCCGGTACGGGATCTCCACCGAGCCCCAGTACTGGGCGAGTTCCTCGCCGTTGAGGCCCGCGGGCAGACCGTCGAAGCGGACCCGGGCGAGGGCGCGGCCGGCGTCCGCCTTCTCCTTCTCGCCCTCGTCGATGCGCATCGGGACGGGCAGGATGCGGATGCCGCGCTCGCGGTAGCGGTCGTGGATGTGCTGGGCGATCCGGGAGGCGCCGTCGATCGACTGGTCGCTCAGGGTGAAGCAGACGACCAGGTCGTCGGGCATCTGGACGGTGCAGATCTCGGCGATGTCGGACAGGCCGGTGCGGGAGTCGATCAGCACGTAGTCGTAGCGCTTGGCCATGTCCGCCTTGAGGGCGTCGAAGAACTGCCCGCCGTCGAAGCGGTCGTAGAAGATGTCCCAGTCGAGGTGGGTGACGGCCTCGGAGTAGTCCCGGTTGAACTGGCCCGCGGAGAGGAAGTCCAGGCTGCCGGTGGACGGGAAGTGCGGCCAGGTGAGCGAGAGCGCGTGCGGGTGCACCCGGGCGAAGTCCAGGTGCCAGCCCTCGGCGTGCTCGACCGGGCGCAGCGCCTCCTCGCGGTACTCGGCGATCAGGTCCATCATGCCGGTGGTGCCGGCCAGCGAGGCCGGGTCGAGGAACGGGTGGAAGAACTTGGCGAGGCCGGGCGCCTCCAGGTCCCAGTCCACGGTGAGCACGCGGAAACCGTTGGCGGCCAGGATCCAGGCGGTGTTGGCCAGCGCCATGGTGCGGCCGGTGCCGCCCTTGTACGAGTAGAAGGTGATGATCCGGCCGTTGCGGTCCTGATCCGCCGCCTGCCGCTCGGCCTCCCGCTGGGCGACCGGATCGACGGGGGTGGGCCCGCCGAGGCGAAGGTTCCTGGTGCGGTTGTCAGTCATCGCGGTCCTCGTCCTCCCAAGGGCGCCATCCCGTCATCGGGTTCATCGCCGTCGTCGCGGTACGGGTCGTGCGCGCGGTGCGGGTCGTTGCCGGTGTTCCGACTTCGGCGGTGGGTGCGGCCGTTGCCGTTGGTGTTGCCGGTGTTGCCGTTGTCCTGGTCGGGGTCGGGGTCGTCGAAGGGGTCCGCCTGGGCTCCGTCCGATCCGTACCCGCCTCCCCCGCGCCGGAACGCTTCCCGCAGGCTCGGCCGGGGCGGCGGCGGTTCCTCCGGTTCGGCCCGGGTGCGGCCCTCGAACGCGTACTTGGCCTTCATCGCCGCCCGGGGCAGCGCGTCGTCGAAGTCCTCCAGCGTGTGCAGCCCGGTCGGGCCCGTCGCGCCGAGGAAGCTCGGCCGGCTCGCCCGCCGGGTGATGCGCAGCGTCTCGTCGCTCAGGTCGCCCAGCTCGTCCGCACGATCGGCGCACTCCGGGTCGTCGCCGTTGAACGGCTCCAGGATGCTCACCCAGGCGGCCTCCGAGCGGTCGAAGCGCCGGACCAGCTCGCGCCGGCGCGGGTCGCGCAGCGCCCAGCGGTCGAGCAGCAGCAGGCCGGGTGCCTCGGCGTTGCCCCCGATGATCGACTCGACCTCGTCGTCGAACTCGTGCACGGTCGGCTGGAACCCCAACTGTCGTGCCAGCCGCGCCGCGTGCTGGGCGATCGGCGAGCCGACCGGCTGGTACGGGTGCCAGTCGGTGCGCCGCTCGCCGTAGTAGTCGGGGCTGCGGTCGGCGGGCAACTCGTTCTGGTGGTAGGCGAGTACGGAGATCCGCAGCTGCTTGGTCGGGGCGGTGACGTTGAACGCGCTCGGGAGGCCGTTGAACTCCAGCCGCCGCCCCACCGGGATCACCGTCTCCTCCGCGACCTGGACGATCCGGGCGGCCAGCCGGTGCACGGCCAGCTCGTAGGCGGAGCGGAAGTAGCTGAGCTTCATCAGCGCGTACAGGCCCTCGGTGGCGTATTCGGGCCCGAAACTCGTGTGGTTGAACTGGAGTTCACTGGCCACGTTCGGCAGCCGGTAGCGGCTCATCGGTGCCCACAGCACCGGCACGATGCCGCTGGTGCGCTCGGAGTCGAGGTTCGCCGGGTAGACCGGCCGGCGGGTGAAGGCGTGCCATTCCTGGCCGCACGGAACGCTGTTGAAGTACCTCGGGGAGTAGAGGGGTACGAAAACCCGGCACGTCGCCAACTCGTCGGACAGCCGTTCGGCCCACAACTCGCCCTGGTGCATGGACTCGTCCATGAAGCCGACCGCGACCCCGTCCGGGACGGTGGTGAGCTGGAGCACCGCCTCGCAGAGATCCCGGTACAACTGCCTGACCCAGTGGTTCGGATCGCTCGCGCCCCGCGCACCGGCCTTGGGAGTGTGCGCGTAGGAGAGGAAGAAGTACGGCCGGGCGTCGTCCTCGTCCCAGCCCCGGTCAGTCACACGCGCCTCCCCCGGGCCCGTCGGCAACCTGCCTCCCGCAGCCCCCGTGCGGCGGGGCTTCAGTGTAGGAACGACTGACACCCCAATGGAATAGCACAACGTCTCGCACGAATTGACATGACCGAAACGATGCCGCTGTCCGTGCACTGGGAGCAGTACCCTCGTTCCGGCCGCCGCGCACCACCGGGAGGACATCCGTGGACCACCTCGACTGGCAGAGGTCCAGCACCAGCAGCGACAGGGACGACTGGATCGAGATCGCCTCCGAGGGCGACCACGTCTACATCCGGCAGTCCGACGACCCCACCCTCGTCGTCACCACCACCCGCACCAAGTTCAACGCCTGGGTCCTCGGCGCCAAGGCCGGCGAGTTCGACCACTTCGTCGCCTGAGGGTCATCCCGGGTAGCGGGCCGCCAGGGTCCGCACCGTCGCGGCGATGCGGTCACGGAGTTCGGCCGGTTCCAGCACCTCGACGTCGGCGCCGAGCCGCAGGAACTCCCCGTGGGCGTGGTCGATCGACTCGATGGGCACCCGGGCCTCCGTGCGGCCGTCGCCCCCGGGTGCCACCCCGAGGCGCCGGGCGCCCTCCGGGGTGAGCCGGACCAGGGCCTCCCCGGTGTGCAGCCGGGCCCGGAAGTCGGCGAGGTAGCCCGTCCAGTACGTGCCCAGGTCGAACCCGGCCGGCACCGCGAACTCCTCTGCCAGTTCGCGCAGTCCGACGATCTGATCGACCCGGTACGTGCGCACACCGGAGGGACCGGTGGCGACCAGGTACCAACGCCCGGCCTTGAGCACCAGCCCGTACGGTTCCACCCGCCGTTCGATCTCCTCCGGCGCCCGCCAACGCCGGTACTGCAGGACCACCGCCCGCCGCTCCCACACCGCGGCGGCGACCGCGGCCAGGTGCGGCGTACGGTCCGCCTCCCCGTACCAACCGGGGGCATCGAGCAGGAACCGCTCCTGGATCCGCCCCGCGTGCTCGCGCAACTCGGCCGGCAGGGCGGCCCGCAACTTCAGCTGGGCGGTGGCGAGCGCCTCGCCGAGGCCCAGTTCGGCCGCCGCACCCGGAAGCGCGGCGAGGAACGCGGCCTGCGCCTCGTCCACCGTCAGCCCGGTGAGCCGGGTCCGGTAGCCGCCGACCAGCCGGTAGCCACCGGCGTGCCCGGCATCCCTGTACAGCGGGACACCGGCGGCGGCCAGCGCCTCGACGTCCCGGTAGACCGTACGGACGGAGACCTCCAGCTCCTCGGCCAGCTGCCGGGCGGTCATCCGCCCCCGGTTCTGGAGCAGCAGGACCAGGGCCACCAGCCGGCTCGCGCGCATGCCGCCAGTATCCCGGTCTCCACTGACAGAGGATGTCAGTGGACCGCCCCTAGCCTCCCCGCATGAACGACTTCGACTTCCTGCACGGCTCCTGGGACGTGGCCAACCGCCGCCTCACCGCGCCGCTCACCGGCAGCGACACCTGGGAGGAATTCCCCGGCCACTGCGCGATCCGGCCGCTGTTCGGGGGCGCCGGCAACATCGACGAGATCGTCTTCCCCACCCTCGACCGCCGGGGCGTCACCCTGCGGTTGTTCGACCGCGAGAAGCAGCAGTGGTCGATCTTCTGGTCCGACAGCCGCACCGGCCGGCTGGACCCGCCGGTGACCGGCGGCTTCACCGGCGACCGGGGCGACTTCCACGGCGAGGACGCCTACGGCGGCCGCCCGATCCGGGTGCACTTCACCTGGTACCGCCTCGGCCCGGACACCGCCCGCTGGGAGCAGGAGTTCTCCGCCGACGAGGGCCGCAGCTGGGAGCTCAACTGGACCATGGGCCTCACCCGCACCGGCGCGGCCTTCGACGGGCTCGGCGCGTGAACCTCATCGTCGAACTGCGCCAGTACACCCTGCACCCCGGCGCCCGCGAGACCCTGATCGAGCTGTTCGAGCGCGAGTTCGTGACCGGGCAGGAGGCCGTCGGCATGACCCTCGGCGGGCGCTTCCGCGACCTGGACGACCCGGACCGCTTCGTCTGGCTGCGCGCCTTCCCCTCGATGCCCGAGCGCCGCCGCGCGCTGGAGGCCTTCTACGGCGGCCCGGTCTGGCGGGAGCACCGCGACGCGGCCAACGCCACCATGGTCGACAGCGACGACGTCCTGCTGCTGCGCGGCCCGGGCTTCGCCCCGGAAACAGGCGCCCGCGAGGTGCTCGCCACCGTCTGCCACCCCACCGACGGCGACGCCTTCGCCTCCTTCGCCACCGAACACCTGGGCCCGGAGCACGCGCTGCACCGCACCGAGCACGCCGAGAACGACTTCCCCCAACTGCCCGTCCGCACCGGCGAGGACGTCCGCGTGTGGTTCGGTCCGGCCGAGCCGCCGCCCTGGCCGTTCCGGCAACTCCGCCTGGAGCCCGTGACGCCGTAGCCGGCCGTGCGCAGGAAGTCGGCCCGTCCGACTTCCCGTGCAGCGCAGCTCCGAAGGTCAAGGGCCGACGAGCTCCGCCAGCTCGTCGGCCGACTCCGGGGTCAGCCGGTAGAAGCCCTGGAGGCTGACTGCGCGTTCGAGGCGGCCATCCACCACGTACTTCAGGCCGCGGGTCTGGTTCCGGCGGTTGCGCCAGGTGAGCTGCCCCAGCAGCTCACCCGGTATCGGCTGGTCGAAGCGCACGGGCGTCGAGTCCACGTGCACCGCCGAGGCGCCGCAGCCGCCGGCGCCGAGCGCCACCCAGTCCTCGTGCCCGGGGAACGCCCGGTCCCGCCACGTCGCCGGAGCCTCGCCGCAGCAGTCGCCCCGCTCCAGGTCGACCACCCGCATCCGGCTCACCACGAACACCTCGCCCCGGTTGACGTGCACCGCATACACCTCGTCCCCGGCGCGGGCGCCCGACCAGGCGGGCAGCGAGGAGTGCGCCCCGCTGAAGGCGACCGGCGGGCGCTCGCCCACGCGGCCCTCCTTGCGGAGGGCACGGCAGGTCTCCTGGGTCCACAGAACGGTGAAGGCATCGGGCATGCCGCGATCCTAGGAGCGGGAACGGACATCGCACCGTTGCCGCCGCTGCACTTCCCGTCGCAACTCCGGCCCCGGCCGCGGAGGCGCGGTGTTCGGCCGGGCAGATCCGTGTCCGGTGGTTTGCCGCACATCACCATTCAGATCCTCCCGTTCGACTGCACGGTCCTCGCCGAAACCGACACTCCGTTCATGCTGCTTCACGGCCGGCACTCCAGGCTGGACACCGTCCTGATGGAACAACCCCAGGGCTCGCCATTCCTCGGAGAGCCTGACGCAGTAGCCTCTTTCAGGCGGCAGTTCGAACGACTCAGGGGCTTGGCACTCCCGCCCCTGTCGGCAAGTGCGTCCGAGCCCTCGCCCACATCTCACGACTCATGGGGCCTGCTCCAGCACATTCGGTACGCAGTACAACGAAGGTAAGCATGGGACAGCTCAACTGGCAGAAGTCGAGCTTCAGCGGCACCAAAACCAACTGCCTTGAGATCGCCTCCGACGGTGAGCTGGTCTACATCCGCGAGTCCGACGACCCCACCCACATCGTCACCACCACCCGCACCAAGCTCGCCGCCTGGCTCCGCGGCGCCAAGGCCGGCGAGTTCGACCACTTCACCACCAGCTCCTGAAGCGAACCGTCCGCGGCCTCCTGCTTCCTGCAAGGGGCCGCGGACGGTTCGCACACCCATCCCGCTGACCCGGTCAGTTGAGGGTGGGAGTCCTCAGTGCTTCGGCGCGCGCTTTCGGACGAGCAGGAGCGCCACGTAGCCGATCAGCATGGGCAGAAGACCCCAGAACACCCGCAGCCCGACCAGGAACACCCCGAGCATCGCGAAGGCTGCGGCAGCCGATTGTCGGCGGATCTCCAACGCCGTGCGTCGGCTGGCAGCCGGTCGAACCAGCTGGCGCCCGGTGAACACCTGCACGAGGTTGATCAATCCCACAAGACCCGCGAATACAGCAATGGCTATCAACACCCGGAGAAGCGTAGTCAACAGAGCATCGCCCCCCGCGCCCCGGTCCTTGCCGGGGCGCGGGGGCGGGATCAGCTCACAAGTCCCGCGAGGCCCAACACGCGATACCAGTGACTCGTCGTCGCACCGTCCTCATCGAGCCCCGCCAGATCCCGGAAGCGCTCCCCCACGATCCACTCGAAGAAGAACTCCTCGACACTGCCCGTAATGGGCTCGACCCGACACCCGGTGAACCAGAGGTACCCCTCGTCCGGCACCCGCCACACGCTGCCGTCGCGATCCACCAGCAGCGGATTCAACCGTGCCTCCCCGAAGTAGAAGAACCGCGAGGCGTCCTCCAGCACCCCACCGTCCGGCAGCTCCGCCCTCTCCAGCCCCTCCGCCCACTGCCGGTCGGCCAACTCGTCGGCGCTGTAGAGCCGACACGAGTGATCCAGGTAGAGCCCGTCACTGGCGGCCACCAGCTCTCTGACCCCCTCCGGTGTCCCCTCGGGAACCGAGCTGCCGTCCCCACCCAGCGGCACGTCACAGTCCAGGAGCCTCAGCTCATCCCGGTGCGCCGCCAGCGTGGACCGTAGAAGCCCCATCACCTCGACGAAGTCAGCCATCTCCCCACCTACCCCACCCTCGAACATCACCCCCAAGTCTCGCGTAGGAAGTCGGCCGGGCCGACTTCTCGCGCACACGATGCGGCCTGGAGTGACGTCGCCGCTTCGGCGGAGAGCCGAAGCGG